>NZ_JBHWVM010000011.1:0-134586 GCF_042736805.1 Streptomyces sp. NPDC060031 | reverse complement strand
CCACGCGAAGCCGGCCGCGCCCCGACGCGCGCACCCGCCCAGGACGCCATCGGCCCGCCCCGGCCGGCAGCCGGCTCCGCCGCCCCGCGGAGACGAACTGTGCGCGGCGGCGGAGGGCGCCGTACCGCCGTCGATCGTGGACCTGTGCATCCGCCAGTTCGGGCGCTGACCTGCGGGGAGACCCGTTTAGGGTGACGGGGCTTGACTCTCTCCCTATGTCAGGGCCTGCACTGGAAGGCGTCATGTTCACCATCGGAGACTTCGCCAAACACGGCCGGGTGTCGGTCCGCATGCTGCGTCACTACGACGCCCTCGGACTGCTGCGCCCGGCGCGTGTCGACCCCGCCAGCGGATACCGCTACTACGAGGCCGAGCAGCTCGCCCGCCTCAACCGTGTCATCGCGCTCAAGGAGCTCGGCTTCAGCCTGGACCAGGTGGGGTCGATCCTCGACGAGCGGGTGAGCGCGGAGGAGCTGCGCGGCATGCTGCGGCTGCGGCAGGCGGAACTGGAGTCGGCCGTGGCCGCCGCGGCGGCCCGGCTGACCCAGGTCGAGACGAGGCTCCGGATCATCGAGAGCGAGGGCACCATGCCTGCCGTAGACATCGTCGTGAAGAGCCTTCCGCCGGTCCGGCTCGCCGAGCTGACCGGCATCGCCGGGAGTTACGAGCCGCAGGACATCGGGCCGGTCATCGGGCCTCTGTACGACGAGCTGTGCCGCCGGATCGAGGCCGCCGGGGTGACCCCGACCGGACCGGGCATCGCCTACTACGAGGACGCGGCGGGAGCGGAGCCGGGGTCGATCCTCGTGCACGCCGGGCTGCCGGTCGCGGCCGCCGTACGCGCCGAGGCGCTGGGCGGCGAGGTACGGATCGTCGAGCTGCCCGGCGTCGAGCGGGCCGCGACCGTCGTGCACCGGGGCTCGATGGACTCCGTACTGCCGACCGCGCAGGCCCTCGGGCAGTGGATCGACGGGAACGGGGAGCGCTCGGCCGGGTACGCCCGGGAGTTGACCCTGGCCTGTCCGGAGGACCGGGACCAGTGGGTGACGGAGCTCCAGGAGCCGCTCGCCGCCCACTGAGGTCGCCGAGAGGCCCCTGGTCCGGCTTCTCCTGCTCCTCGGGTGTCAGCCCGAGGAGCAGGTCAGGTCCGTGGCCGGGAGCCCGCCGGTGGTCAGGTAGACCGTGAGGGCCTTTTCCGCCCCGGTTGCCGGCCAGGGGCGTTCCGGGGTCCCGCTCGTGGTGCAGGAGCGAAGCAACCGTGCTGGTCGCGGCCGTCAATGAGTGGCTGTGACCCCATGGCCGCACCGGCCTTCAGTTAACCCTTTGCCGAGGAACCGATGGGCCAGCTAAGTTCGCCCAGCCGTCCATGTTGATCCGGACCGGCGCTGTCGACGAGGAGGTGTGGAGCACATGCGCAGGAGTGCCCAGCAGTTGAGCCCGCGTACTGACCTTTGCCACCTCCTCACGACGGAGACACCTTGTCGTTCCGCATCACCCCACTGACCGACCCTGCTCACGGGGCGCACGGCCGACGCCTTGCATGGCTGGCCTCTGACGCCGATTCCATCACCGCCGGGACGGCCTTTCTGCGCCTGTTCGATGGCGGACAAGAGCACCTGGCCGAACTGACCCTCCACGTCCATCCCGTGGAGCGCCGCAAGGGCGTCGGCTCCCGGCTCCTCGACACGGCCGTGGCCGCCGCCCGGGACAACGCCCGACGCTGCGTCAGTGCGCAGGCCCAGGCCGGATCGCCCGGCGACCACTTCCTGCCGGCCCGCGGCTTCCGCAAGGTGCTCACCTTGAGGTTCGCCCGCTTGCCGCTGGCCGACGTGGACGCCATCGCCCTCGCCGAGGTCATCGAGCGTCCGCATCCCGGCTACCGGCTGGCATCATGGCAGGGAACCGTTCCCGACGCCCTCGCCCAGACGTTCGCCGCCTCACGCCGGGCCATGGACGACATGCCCATGGACGACACCGACTACGGCACCGTGGCCTGGGACGTGGACCGGGTCCGGGCTGCGGCGAAGGCCGTCGAAGAGCGCGGCGACCAGTTGCACACGGTCGTCGCCATCGACACCCGCGACGGCTCGATCGCCGGATTCACCGAACTCGTCGTCCCCGGCAACGGCACGGGTGATGGCCAGCACTACGGCACCGGCGTACTGCCCGAGCACCGCGGACACGGCCTCGGCCGATGGATGAAGGCCGAGTCGATCCGACAAGCCCACGGGCGCTATCCAGACCTCGGCGGCCTCCTGACCGACACCGCCGACAGCAACACGCACATGAGACACATCAGCGACGGCCTCGGCTACGTGCCCACGCACACGACACTGCAGTATCAGCTCGACCTGTAGAGACGAGCGGACGGGCCGGACCTGGGCATCACCTCGTCCGGCCCGTCGGCACGTTCACAACAGGCCTTAGGATCCGCTGGTGCAGCGCGTACTGGTGGTCGGGATCAGCGGAGCCGGGAAGTCCACCCTGGCCCGAACTCTGGGGCGGCGGCTGCGGCTGCCGTACCACGAGATGGACGCGCTGCACTTCACCGGGCCGGGGTGGGCCGTCAGCCCGACCTACGCCGAGGACGCGGCGCGGATCGCCGTGACCGACCGGTGGATCTTCGATTCCTTCGGCGCCCCGGCCGTCCGCGACCTGCTCTGGGAGCGCGCCGACACGGTGGTCTGGCTGGACCATCCGCGGCGCGTCGTCATGCGGCGGGTGCTGCTGCGCTCACTGCGCCGGAGCCTGACGCGGGAGCGGCTGTTCGGCGGGAACCGGGAGTCCTGGCGGGAGTGGCTGCGCCCTGACCACCCCGCGTGGTGGGCCTGGACCCGGTACGGGTCCCGGCGCGCGGAGATCGGACGGCGGGCCGCGGACGCCCGCTTCGCTCCGCTGACGGTGATCCGGCTGCGCTCCCCCGGGGCCGCCGAGGCGTGGCTGCGGGCTCAGGAGCCGGAGGGCCGGCGCCCCCGGACGTGAACGCACCGCCGGGCCGTGCCGCGGCGGGCCGTGCGCAGTCGGCGCATGGTGTCGTTGCCGCGGCGGCGCCACTCGGCCCGGGGCAGCCCGGCGCGCTGGCCGCCGCCGGTGATCAGGGCGTTGACGGGGGCGTACGGGTCGGCGGCCATCGCCTTGGCGAGCAGGACGCCGACCACGAGCGGGACCAGGGCCACGGCCAGCGCCGAGCCGGCGGTGGTCACGTGCTGCATGCGCGGGCGGTGTGCGGTGCGCGCGGCGTCGGAAGTCATGCCCTCATTCGATCAGCGGCGGCGCGGCGGGGAATCGGGGCGGATACTCAGGCCGTTGCGCATGGAGTACTCAGACGCGGACGGGCAAGGGGGCGTTGGCAGGTGGCGACAGCAGCCGGGCAGGGCTTCGAACCGGCGACCGGCGACGGCCCTGAGCCGCCGGGCGCCGGGCGGGCGGCGCAGCTGCGCACGGCGTACGAGGGGCTGCTGCAGATCCGCCGCCTGGTCAACGCCGGGGCGGACACCGGGGTTCCCGCTCCGTGGGAGCTGTTGCGGATGCCGCGTGCGGTGGCCCTCGTACTGGAGGCGGCGGGACTGCCTCCGTCGGCGGTGGACGCGCAGGGCCGCCGTACGCGGACGGGCTACCGGGTGGCGGCGGGCGCGGCGGGGGACGGCCGGGTCGAGGTCACCTGGCTCGGGCCGCCCGGCGGGGGCGCGGCCGAGGAGGAGCAGGAGCGCCTGACGGCCTGCGCGGCGGCGCTCGAACCGCTGGGCTGGGTCTGCCTCCTGTACCGCGGCCCCCGGCGCCGCCGCTTCCTGGAGGTGGAACCGCCCCGCCGATCGCCCCGCTGACCGTGCCGCCGATCGCCCCGCCGATCGCCCGCCGGGCTCCCCGGCGGAAAACCGGTACCCGCGGGCCGTAGCCGCCCGGCACACTCGCCCGATGGGCATGCTCGACGCACAGGCAGAACGGCTGGGCCGGGGCGAGACGGTGGAATTCCGGCCGACCGGCACCTCGATGGCACCACTCGTCAACAGCCGCCAGCGGGTCCGGGTCGCCCCGGCCGACCCGGCCCTCCTCGAACCGGGGGACATCGTCCTGGCCAGGGTCGCCGGGACGGTGTACCTGCACCTGGTCTCCGCGGTGGACCGCCCGCGCCGACGGGTGCAGATCAGCAACAACCGGGGCCACGTCAACGGCTGGACGGGCCACGACCGCGTCTTCGGGATCTGCGTGGCCGTGGACGACACCCCCCGCCCGGGCGCGGCCGCCAAGCTCCGCACCGCCGAGGCGGACTCCCCCGGCCCCGGCTAGGCCGGGCCGGGCCGGACCGCCCGGGCGCGGTACCGCTCGGCCAGGACCTCCACCGCCTCCGCGAGGGCCCCGCGCAGTTCCGGCGGGCCGAGGACCTCCGCCTCCGTGCCCAGGCGGAGCAGGTCCGAGACCGCCACGGCGCGGGACTCGACGGAGAGTTCCACCCGTACCCAGCCCTCCGCGTCCGGCGCTCCGGCGCCGGCGAGGGCCCGTACGCCCGCCGCCCCGAACTGCATCGGCAGCAGGCGCAGGGCGCGCGGGGAGAGGCGTACGACGGCGGTCTCCTGGTGGAGCACCGCCTCCAGCCGCCGGGCGGACTCCTCCCAGTACGCGGCGAGCGCGAAGCCCTCGGGCCGTTGGAAGCCCTCCGCGAGGGTGTCCACGCCCAGGAACCGCCCCACCCGGTACGTACGGACCGACGTACGGGCCGGCTCCTCGGCGGCGGCCGGCCGTGCCACGAGGTACCAGATGCCGCCCTTGAGGACGAGGCCGAGCGGGCACAGCTCCCGGTGCACCTCGCCGTCCCAGCGGCGGTAGTGGGCGCGGAGCATGCGCTGGTCCCACACGGCCCGGGCTATCCGCGCGAGGTGCGGGACGGGGTCGGCCTCCCGGAACCACGCGGTGGCGTCCAGGTGGAAGCAGTCCTGGAGCCGCCGGGCGCGGCCGGCGAGTTCCGCGGGCAGCGCGGCCTGGAGCTTGAGCTGGGCCGCCGCCAGGTCGGCGCCGAGGCCGAGGTCCTCGGCGGGACCGGGGGCGCCGGCGAGGAAGAGCGAGCCGGCCTGCGCGTCGGTGAGGCCGGTGAGGCGGGTGCGGTAGCCGTCCATCAGCCGGTACCCACCGGCCGGCCCGCGGTCCGCGTGGACGGGCACGCCGGAGGCACCGAGGGCTTCGATGTCCCGGTAGACGGTCCGGACGGACACCTCCAGCTCGGCGGCGAGCTCGGGGGCGGTCATCCGGCCGCGGTTCTGCAGTAGCAGGAGCAGGGAGAGGAGCCGGTCGGCGCGCATGGCGACATTGTCGGGGACGGCCGCCGGTACCTGACAACAGGTGTCAGGTATCCCGGACAGGGTGTTCCCGGGCAGGCGGACGAACACCTTGCCCGACCTTGCCGCGAACCAGGAGGCCCCACCATGTCCCACCCGACGCCCCCCGCCACCCCGGCGAACGGCCGTTTCACGTACAGCGACTGGGAGGAGCACCCGGTCGGTCCGGCCGAGTCCTTCCCGCGCCTGGCCCGCGCCACGGTCACGAACGCCTTCACCGGGGTCGTCACGGCCCCCGCGACGACCTGCGACTACACGATCACCTATACCGCGGAGAGCGTCGGCGGCTTCGCCGGGATGGAGCTGCTGTCCGGCAGCATCGACGGCCGCAAGGGCACCTTCGCCCTGGAGGAGCGCGGCACATTCGACGCCACCGGCACCGACTGCCGCTTCGAGGTGGTGCCCGGTTCCGGAACCGGAGACCTGACAGGACTCTCAGGATCCGGTTCCTTCAGGGCCCGTCACGGTGAATCCTCCGTCGAGTACACCTTCACGTACGACCTGAGCTGAGCTGAGCCGAGCTGACCCGCCCCGGCCTGACCTGACCTGACCCGACCTGAGTTGAGTTGAGTTGAGCGAGCAGGGGCGCGGGCCGTTGCGGCCCGCGCCCCCGTGTCGCCGGATCCGGCCCTACGGTGCGCCGAAGGTCAGCGTCAGCTGCGGCGTTCCCTCGTTGGCCTGGGCCTCCGAGGACCACAGCCACAGGGCGTCCGTACCGGTGCTGCTCAGGGCCAGGCCGTAGCTGCCGCCGAGCGCCGCCGCGACCGTGCCCGTGGTCAGCGCGGCGGTGTGCACCGCCGAGCCGTCGGGGATCCCGGCGAAGCTGCCGAGCGCCGGGCCGCCGAGTCCCGGGCGGTTGTTGTACGTCGTACCGGCCTCGGTCCACGACCCGGTGACCGGGACCACCGCGACCGTGTCCGCCGTACCGGCGCCGCTCATCGTGCTGGTCTTCACGCTGAGCGTGGCCGACTTGAGCACCGTGCCCGCGGGCGCGGCGGGCAGGTTGAAGCGCAGGTAGCTCGCGTACGGCGACGTGCCGCGCACCGCCAGCGAGCTCGAGGTGCCGTAGTTGGTGTCGGGGGCGCCCGCGTTGGCGTACGTGTCCTCCGCGGCGGTCACCTGGACGACCGAGTCGGCCGGGGCGGAGGCCAGGGTGTGGTGGTTCTGCACCTGGGCCGCGCTCAGGACGGTCGGGTAGACGGCGGTCTCGTCGAGCTGGCCCGCCCAGTACTCGCTGGTCGGACGGTCCGGCCAGCCGCCGAGGCTGTCTCCGCCGGCGTGCCAGTAGCCGGCGAAGTTCTCGTGGGTGGTGACGCCCAGGGTGCCCTTCTGGGCGCCGTCCACGTACAGGGTCATGCCGCCGGGGCCCTGGGTGGCGACGACGTGGTGCCACTTGTTGTCGTTGTAGCGGTCGGAGCCACCGGTGGTGATGGTGCGGGTGGCCCCGGTGTAGACGCCGTAGACCAGTCGGCCGTCATTGGTCATATAGATGTGCTTGTCGTACTGATTGCTGCCGCGTGACTGGTTGTTGCCGAAGCCGAAGAGCTTTCCGCCCCGGGTGGTGTTCGTCTTGAACCAGGTCTCGATGCTGTAGGCGCTGCCCACGTTCTGCCGCTTGTCCCCGTAGACCTGGGTGTCCGTGCCGTTGAAGCCGATCGCCGTGCTCGCGCCGGTGACCGCCGCGGGCGTCTGGCGCAGGGCGGGGGCGCCCAGGTGCACGCCGCTCTGGTTGCCGCCGGCCGAGGAGTCCGCGGCGAAGGGCAGCGCCGACTCGTCGTAGCGCCAGAAGAGCTGGGCGCCGTCCGCGCGGACCGCGTTCGGGTACGCGTCCACCGAGGTCGGTACCGTCACGCTCGCCGTACCCGACGGGGCGCTGGCGTTGCCGGCCGCGTCCGTCGCCGTCACCCGGTACGTGTACGACTGGCCCGGCGAGACGGTGGTGTCGGTCCACGAGGCCTGCGGGCGCCGGAAGAACAGCGAGTCCGCGGTGACGGTGGCGATCGGCGTGGCCGAGCCGTTGCGGTAGATCTTGTACGTCAGGGCGCTGTCGTCCAGGTCGAGACTGGTGCGCCAGCGCACCTGCACCTCGCCCGGCTTGAAGCTGACGGCGCTCGCGACGGGGACGGAGGGCGCGCCCGTGTCGCCGGTGGACGCGAACCTCGTCAGGCTCTGCTGCGCCGCCCCGTTGACGGTGGTGAACTCGCCTCCGACCCACAGGTACTGCACCCCGCCCTTGGAGCCGACCGCCATCACGCGCGGGCCGATGCCCTCGCCGATGCCGTCGTTGGTGTCGGGGGCCCAGCCGAGCTTGCCGGTGCCCGACGTCGGCTCGGCGAGCAGGTGGTGGCGCTGGCCGTCCGGGTACTCGCCGACGCTGGAGCAGTCGTGCGCGTGCGAGGCGCTGTAGAGCACGTTCTGGTACGGGAGCACGGCCTGGGTCGCGCCGAGGCAGGTGTCGCGCCACCGCTGGTTGAAATCAGTGAGGTTGAGCGCGATGCGGCCGTCGAAGACGCCGCCGCCCGTGCCCTCGTTGGCGGTGTAGAAGCCGGTCGCGTCGGTCGCGATGTCCTTGACCACCGAGTTGGTCTCGATGAATCCCGGGTAGGCCTTGGTGAGTGCGCCGCTCGTCGCGTTCACGACGGCCAGGGCGTGGGTGCCCGTTCCGTTGACGGTGAAGAAGTCGCCGCCGAGCACGACATTGGCGCCGTCCGGGGTGACCTCGATGGCGCGGCCCGGCTCGTCGGCGTCGGCCACGAAGGGCTTGAGCGCCCCGTCGGTGGCGTCGACGGCGGCGAACCGCTCGCGCTGCTGGCCGGCGACGCTGAGGAAGTCGCCGGCCGCGTAGACGGTGTCGTCGGTGACGGCGAGGGCCCGCACCGTGGCCGCGAAGGCGGGGCGGAAGCCCTGCTTCACGGTGCAGGTGGCCACGTCGATCGCGACGAGGCTGGAGACCGGGGTGCCGTTGACGGCGCCGAAGTAGCCTCCCGCGTACAGGGTCTTCTTGTCCGGCGAGAGGGTGAGTGCCCGGACGGTGGCGGTACCGCCACCAACGGTGAAGGACAGTTCGCAGGAGGTCGGGGCGCCGGTCGCGGCATCGAGCGCCACGAAGTTCACCGCCGACTGCTCGCTGCCGCCGGCGCCCTCGGGAGCACGTACCGCGGAGAAGGTGCCGCCCGCGAAGACCTGTCCGCCGGCCTCGGCCAGCGCCCAGACGACGCCGTTGGGCTGCCAGGTCGACAGTGCGTCGGCGGTGAAGGCCACGGGCGGGGTGACGGCCGCCGCCTGCGGGACGAGGCCGAGGCCGATGACGGTGCCGGTTCCGGCCAAGGACAGGGCGAGAGCGGCCGCCAGCCCTCTGGATCTACGCATGAACCCCCCAGTTCGGTGTGCGCTGTGCGGTGTGGCCGAAAGTCGGCGTACAGCCGTCCGCGGCCTGTGTACTGGGCGCACCCTAGGGCGAATCCCCCTCCCGTTCATCGCACTTGACGTATCAGATGCCAAATTGGACCGGCCGGGGGCGCCGGACGGCATTGTCAGCGGGCGTGGCTAGTGTCGTCGTGTGGCTGATCCACACGAGGGATTCCCAGGGGGAGACATGAAGTACGCACGCATGGCCGCGATGGCGCCCGCGACGGTGGCCGTGACCGCGGCGCTGGCCGGGGGCGGGGGCGCCGCACAGGCGGCGGACGACACGGCGCTCGTGCCGTATCCCGGGCCGGACGCGGTGGTCTGGCTGCCCGAACAGACCGGCTCGGGCGGCGTGGTCAGCTCGGGGCTGAACAGCCGGCTGGACACGCGGATCACCGTCGCCTGCCAGGGCGGCGGGAGCATCGAGGTGACCTTCGAGGCCCACAACCTCCCGGAGTACACCCCGGTCACCTTCGCACTCGACTGCCCGACCGACACCCCGGCGGAGCGCACCGTCCAGCTCGGCGCCGGCCTGTCCGGCTCCTTCGGGGTCCAGGTCTCCGCCACGGACCCGGGCATACGCTGGGGCCTGGCCGTGGCGCAGCCCGAATGACCGCGCCGCTGTCCCTGACCTTCGCCGCGTGGCGGGCGGGTCCGCCCAAGCGGTATGTGACGCTGGCGGAACTGCTCGTCCGGATGGGCGACTTCGGGATGGACCTGACCTGGCGGGTCCGGCTCTACGACGAGGGGATCCACCCGGAGCTGGAGCGCGCCGCGGCCGGGGACCGCATCGGGACGCTCACGCTCCTCTCCCTGGTCGCGCCCGACCGACAACTGGTCGACGGGGACTACGACGGTTACGACGCCGACGGCCGGCTCGTACTGGAACTCCAGGAGTTCGACTCCACGAGCTGGGACGTCCGGACCGCCGAACCGTGGCTTCTGGACGCGATCCACCGGTGGTTTCCGGATGCCGAGCCGAGCCCGCCGGGAGTGTGGGACGAGTAGCTCCCGCCCCGCCCCCACCCCACTCACGCCGGCGGGAAGGGGCGGCAGCGGAGGAGGGCCGCCGCGCTCTGGCGGGCGGCGGCGCAGCGGTCAAGTTACCGGCGGGTCGGCCAGGGCGGGGCCCCGGCGCGGTCACCCGGTTACCGGGGGTCACCCTGCGGAAACCACCCCGGACGGGGGCCCGCCCCTCTACCGTGCCTGTGGGGGACGGGCACGGCACTGGAGGGCGGGGCGCCATGGACGAAGAAGAAGACCTGCGGCTGGCGCGGATCACGCCGGAGATTTCGCGCCGCACCCTCGTCATGCTGCGCGCTCTCGCCGGCCTGGAGCCGCCGGAGCGAGTGCCCGAGGACGCGATGACCGTCGCCGACGAGATCCTCGCCGAGCACGGCACCGACGGCCTGCGCGTGCTGGCGATGACCCTGGCGGCCTGGGCGACGGCTCAGATCGAGAACGTCGCCGAGCTGAGCCGGCGCAGCCACGAGGCCGTCCTGGACGCCCTGGAACTGGCCTGCCTGGAGGCCGGCGCCGAAGAGTGAAATCGGTGGGGCCCGCCACGCACGGGTTCGCCCCGGCGTCGGCGACACTGGGGATAGCGGGGGGTCCTGAGCGGAGGCCGTCGTGAGCACACCTTCCCCCATCCGGATCGCAGCCGCCCTGTCCACCGAGCACCGCGGACGCCTCATGTCCCACGCCCACGAGGTCAATTTTCCCGAGGGCGCACGGATCTTCGACGAAGGCGGCCGGGCGGAGTCCTTCTGGATCGTCCGCTCCGGCACGGTGACCCTGGAGATCCCCGTGGCCGGCCGCCGGCCGGCTCCCATCGAGAGCCTGGGCCCCGGCGAGCTGGTCGGCTGGTCCTGGCTGTTCCCGCCGTACGTGTGGCAGTTGGCGGCCGAGGCGATGACCCCGGTCCGCGCGTACCAGTTCGACGGCCCGACCGTACGGATGCTCATGGACGCCGACCCCGTCTTCGGGTCCGCCGTCGGCAACTGGGTCGGGCGCGTCCTCGCACTGCGCCTCCAGCAGACCCGCACCCGCCTCCTCGATCTGTACGCCCCTCGGGCGGCGACCGGCTGACGGGCCTGCTGACGGGGGCCTGACCCGTCCCAACCGGAGGTCTTCGGCCGTTTCGGCGAGGTGCTCCCCCACTGGTCAACGCCCTCACACCGCTGCGGTCTGCGGTCATTCGCTCACGAGCAGTGACGTGAAATCGGGGTACGAACGGGCGTTCCGGTTCCGAATGGGCAAGACTCGCGTCCGTTATCCGAAACAACCACGCAAGGAGTGTTCGAAATGCGGTCCATCGCAAGGGGTCTGGGACTCACGTCCGCCGCCATGGGGCTCACCGCCCTCACCGCGCTCGCGGGATCCGGGGTGGCCGGCGCCGCGCCGTCCGGCACGGATTCCCTCTACGCGCCTTCCGCGCTCATACTGAGCGTCACCGACGGGGCGGACGCCGACACCGGCACGGTGATGCGCGCGGTCACCCTGGTCTGCGCGCCCCGCCCGGGCGGTACGCACCCCTCCCCGGCCACAGCGTGCGCCGAATTACGGGCGAACGGGCCCGAGTTGGACGCGCTGGCCCAGCCGCGCTCCGACGCGGCGTGTACCAAGGAGTGGGACCCGGTCACCGTCGCGGCCGACGGGGTGTGGCAGGGCCGCCGACTGAGCTACACGTACACCTTCGCCAACCCGTGCGGGATGCGGAACAGCACCGGCACGCTGTTCGGGATCTGAACGGCTGCCTGAGCCGCCGATCCGGCCGGGCGGCGCCGTGCGACCGCCGTCCGGCCCTCGGGTCCCCCGCTCCACGCGGGTCAGCCCAGTTCGAGACTGGTCACCCCGTACAGGCCGGCCAGGTCCAGCTCCGGAGCCGGGCCGGTGTACATCCGGGCGGCCTCGAAGGTCGGCGTCAGCCCCAGGCCGGCGCACAGGGCCGTGGCCTGCTGATTGACGTCGGGCACGTCCACGGCGACCAGCCCGCCCGGCGCGAGCCGCGCGAGCCGCAGCAGCAGCGCGGCCGCGATCCGCGGGGTCGCGGCGTAGAGCGGCCCGATCCGGGAGGCCGCGCTGCACGGCCGGATCACGCCGAGCCCCTCGATCCGCCCGTCCCGTACGGCGGCCAGGGCGGTTCGCCCCGGCAGGCCGACCCAGGCGGCCAGGAAAGCGTCGCGCGGCTCGGGGAAGAACCGCCGGTCGTAGGCGGCGAGTTGCCCGAAGGGCAGCGAGGCGGCGTCCACGACCTCGACGCCGCCGCCCGCCTCGGCATCGGCACCGGCCGCACCGTCCACGCCCTGCGGAACACCCTCGTGGCGGACGTTGTTCCAGGCCGAACGGAAGCCGGACTTGCGGTAGTTGCCCTGCTGCTCGACCACCCCGTCCAGCCCCACGAGCCGGCCGTCGAGCCGCTCCATCCCCGCGTTCCACAGCCGGATCCCGTAGCCCCGGCCCCGGACGGCGGGGCGGGCGATGTAGAACCCGATGAACCCGAAACCGACGCCGTACCGCACCGCGGAGATGCAGGCCACCGGTTCGCCGTCGAGCCGGCCGACGAGAAACCCGGCCGGGTCGGCCACCGTGAAGGCGAACCGGTCGCAATCCCCCGGGTTCCAGCCCTCCTCGTCGGCCCAGGCGCGGATCAGTCCCATGTCGGCGGCGCTCGCGCCGGTGATCTCGAATCCCGTCATGTCCGGTGTTGTAGCAGATGCGGCAGAGCCCGCGCAGCGGTGCCTGATCGGCCGTCAGCGGGCCCGCCCGCAGCGGGCTTTCAGGGCGCGCAGATCACGTCGTCGAGCTCGATGGGTTTCGAGTCGAGGCGCACGTACGCCGTGAAGGTCCGCGTGTCGTCCGAGCCCCAGTGGGTGGTGACGGTGGCCGAGCCGATGCCCGCGTACTCCTGGACGGTGACCGGGCCGATGTCGATGCGCCGCGGCTCGTTCTGGGCGCAGAGCAGGACGTCGTACTCCGGGGTGCGGACCTGCTTCTCCCGGAGCTGCGCCGAGACGTGGCGGTCGCGCTTGAGCGCGGAGGGACCGTGCTGACCGTAGAAGGCGCTCAGGAACCGGCTGATCTGCGGAGCGGTGTGATGGCCGGGAACGGGGTAGGCGGAGGTGGAACGGGTGGGAGCGGGATGGGCGACGGCGTGGACGGGCGTCGGGAACAGCAGTGCGAACAGGGTCGGCACCAGGACGCCAAGGCCGTACGGCATGAGCTTCATGTCCGGTTTGTAGCCGCCTGTCCGGCCCGCCATGGGAGGTCGGCGCATAGATCACTCCTGTGGGCGCCGGGATTCACCGCTGAAACGACCCATCCGCCGCGAATGGACGATCCGGGCCCTTCGCCGCCCCGCGGCCGCGGCCGCAGCCGCGTAATGCGGTCGCGGACGCCCGCACCCCTTCCTTAGGGTCGTCGTATGGGAAAGCCGCTTGTCGCAGTGTTCAGTGGGGCCGGGATGTCCACCGATTCCGGGATTCCGGACTACCGGGGGCCGCAAGGCCTGTGGCGGCGCGAGCCGGACGCCGAGAAGCTCGTGACGTACGAGTACTACATGGCCGATCCGCAGATCCGCCGGCGCTCCTGGCTGATGCGGGCCGAGATCGGCGCGCTCGGGGCGCAGCCGAACGCCGCGCACCGGGCCGTGGCCGAGCTGGAGGCCACCGGGGTCCCGGTGCGGGTGATCACGCAGAACGTGGACGGGCTGCACCAGCTGGCCGGGATGCCCGCGCGCAAGGTGTTCGAGCTGCACGGCACCGCCCGGGCCGTGGTCTGCACCCGCTGCCATGCCCGGTCGGAGATGGAAGCCGCGCTGGCCCGGGTCGCCGCCGGTGAGCCGGATCCCGCCTGTCTGGCGTGCGGCGGGATCCTCAAGGCGGCGACGGTGATGTTCGGCGAGCGGCTCGACCCGCAGGTGCTGGCGCAGGCCGTGGCCGTCGCGAAGGGCTGCGAGGTGTTCATCGCCGTCGGGTCGACGCTCCAGGTGCAGCCCGCGGCCTCGCTGGCCGGGATGGCCGCGGAGGCCGGGGCCCGCCTGATCATCGTGAACGCCGAGGAGACCCCGTACGACTCCCTCGCGGACGAGCTGGTCCGCGAGCCGATCGGTACGGCGCTCCCGGCCCTGCTGGCCCGGATCGCGCGGGCAGCTGCCTAGGCTCCGTCGGCCGCCCGTCGCATCGCCGCCACGTCCAGCTTCTTCATCGTGTACATGGCCTCGGTCGCGCGGGCGGCCCGCTGCGGGTCCGGGTCCGAGACCAGGTCGATGGCCTCGGTGGGCACGACCTGCCAGGACAGCCCGAACTTGTCCTTGAGCCAGCCGCAGTTGGACTCCTGGCCGCCGTCCTTGGTCAGTACCTCCCAGTAGTGGTCCGCCTCCGCCTGGTCGGCGCAGTGGATCTGGAAGGAGACCGCTTCGGTGAAGGGGAACTGCGGGCCGCCGTTGAGGCCGATGAACCTCTGTCCGTTGATCTCGAACTCGACGACCATCACCTCACCGGCCCGGCCGGGGTTCGCCTCGCCGTAGCGGCCGACCCGGCCGAGCTTGCCGTCCTTGAAGACGGACAGGTAGAAGTCGGCGGCGGCCTCCGCGTTGCCGTCGAACCACAGGCACGTCGTGAAGGGCTGGCTGGTCATGGTTGCCTCCAGGGTCCGGGGGTGTGCGGCGAAACCGTCTCGCACATACAGACCGGCCCCGGCACCGAAATTCATCGGTGGGCCCGGGACCGGTCCGTGTCCGTCCTGGAATGCACCCGTTGGGGCTACATCTCGAGCATCCGGTCGACGACCTGCTCGGCGGCGCGGCCGTCGGCCAGGTCGCAGAACTCCTCGCGGAACGCCGCCCGTGCCTGCGCGTACCGCGCCCCGACCTCGTCCGCGTTCCGTACGGCTTCGATCAGGCTCGCCGAGTCCGCGAGCAGCGGGCCGGGCGCCTTCTCCTCCAGGTCGAAGTTGAAGCCGCGCAGGGTGTCGCGGTAGTGCTCCAGGTCGTACGTGAAGAGCAGGATCGGCCGGTCGGTCAGGGCGAAGTCGAAGATCGCGGAGGAGTAGTCCGAGATCAGGACGTCGGCGACCAGCAGCAGGTCGGCGGCGTCGGGCCAGCGGGAGACGTCGATGACGAAACCGTCGCGGACGCCGTCGCGGACCTGCTCGCTGACGTGGTGGTGGCCGCGGACCAGCAGGACGTGGTCCTCGCCCAGCTCGCGGCGGGCCTGCTCCAGGTCGATCCGCAGGTCGAGCTTGTAGCCGCCGGACCAGCCCTCGCAGTTCTCGCGCCACGTGGGCATGTAGAGGACGACCTTCTTGCCCTCGGGCAGGCCGAGCCTGCGCCGGACCTCCGCGATCCGCTGCGCGTCGGGCCGTACGAGCGCGTCGGTGCGCGGGCTGCCGACCTCGATGACCTCGCCGTCGTAGCCGAGGGCGCGCTTGAGGAGCGGGGTGGCGTACGAGCTCGGGGAGGCGAGCAGGGACCACTGGGCGCTGTCGTGCGCCAGCCCCTCCAGGATCTCCGGGCTCGTGTAGTAGTCGTGCACGAAGTCGTGCCCGATCTGCTTGATCGGCGTGCCGTGCCAGGTCTGTACGACGGTCTGTCCGGCGCGGCGCTGGAAGCGCATCGGGACGTTGTCGTTGGTCACGAAGTAGCGGGCGCGGGCCAGCACCTCCCAGGACTCCACGCTGCCGTACTGCACGGCGCGGGCGGTCGCCGGGACCTCGGCGCGGCCGTCGCGGACCAGCCAGACGTGCTCCAGCTTCTCGCCGCGGCGCAGCAGTTCCTCGTGGAT
Source organism: Streptomyces sp. NPDC060031 (assembly GCF_042736805.1). Lineage (NCBI taxonomy): Bacteria > Bacillati > Actinomycetota > Actinomycetes > Kitasatosporales > Streptomycetaceae > Streptomyces > Streptomyces sp. NPDC060031. Next base: position 119,066 of record NZ_JBHWVM010000011.1, on the reverse strand, counting down.
GGCGCGGGGCGAGTCGCCGGCGCCGGTCCCCTGGAAGGTGTCGTAGACGACCATGTCCTTGACCGGCAGGGCGCGCTGCGCCGGGTAGGTCTCGAACCGGGCCTCGCGCTGGGCGAAGTTGGAGCGGTCGTTCAGGCTGAGCAGCGGGTCGGCAACCAGCACCATGCGGTCGTAGAAGCGGGTCTCGACCCGCATCCGGCGGCCCCGCGTGGTGAGGGAGTGGGGTCCCGAGCAGAGCAGGCCGGGGGCCATCTGCACGGGGGCGCCGCGGTCGACGCCGAGCAGGCCGGCGGTGGTGCCGCCCTGGGCGACGGGGCGCAGGGTGGGCCACCAGCGGCCCTCGGGGAGGGTGGTGAGGCCCGCGTACGCCTCGGGGAGCACGGGCGCGAAGGTGGACGTGAAGCCGTCGCCGTCGCGGGTGACGGGGTAGCTGAACTCCACGCCGTGGGCGTTGTGCAGGACGAGCTCGTACGGCTCGTCGGTGGGCGCGGCGAACCGGCCCCGCAGGGTGAGGGTGCCGTCCGCGGCGGTGACCTCGTCGACCAGCGGCGGCGAGGGCTGCACGGACAGGGTCAGGTGTCCGGTGTTGCCGCGCTTGGCGAAGAGGGAACGGCCCGTGTCTTCGCCGGGCAGGGGCAGGACCAGGCCGTTGAAGCCGCCGCGCTCGTCGTGGGCCAGGCGGTGCTCGGTGCCGTCGGCGCCGAGCACGGACAGGCTCCACGGCTCCGGGACCCATTCGCCGGGCTCGCACGCGGCATCGGGTACGGCGGCCAGCTCGGCCAGCGGCACGCGGGCGGTGAACGGGATCCGGCCCGCGGCGGCCTTGGCGGTCTCCAGCGGGAAGGTCAGGACCTTGCCGGTGCTGACGTGGACGGCCTGCAGGGTCTTGGCGCCGCTGATCTCGGCGGCGAGTTCGCCGGACACCTCGACGGAGTCGTCACCGGCCGGCCGGACGTCCAGGGCGCGGGCGCGGACGATCTCCACCTGGATGGTGAGGGAGCCGGCGACGGTCGGGGTGATCCGGACGTGCGGGGCCACCCAGTGCGAGGGCGGGTTCTGGCCGGTGTCGTGCTCGCCGCCCTTGAGGCGGGCGCGGTGCAGGCCTCCGGCGCCGGTGACGGCGATGGACGTGGTCCATATGCCCTCGCGCCACGTGCCGCCCGACTGGAAGATCGAGGGGTCCACGGCGGCGGTGAAACCGGCCCAGCGGGCGTGCCGCAGGGCGAGGTGCGGGGACATCACGCTGGCCGTCGCGGAGGCGACCGTACGGGCGCTGACGACGGAGCGGCGGCGCTTGCCCCCCTCGCGGAAGACGAGCATCTTGCGCGAGCCGAGGCGGCTCTCCGCGCCGAGGTGGCCGGGGAGGGCGTAGCCGCGCAGGAGCAGCTTGCCGTCGACCCAGGCCGCCTGCTCCAGGCGGCTGACGACCCGGCGCTCGCGCGGGCCGAGGGTGAGGATCTTCGCGGGGACCGGCGGGCGGCCCTGCAGGAAGGGGTAGTCGGCCTGCGGGCGGGCGAGTCCCTTGACCGGCACGCTGTAGTGGTAGTCGCGCTGGTGCTCCTGGAGGGCGATGAAGTCCTCGACGCGGCCTTCTCCGGCCAGGTACGCCTTGAGGCGGTCGGCGACGGTCAGGGCGTTCCAGGGGCCGGTGCCGATCTCCCGGACGAGCCCGCCGACCTCCTTGACGAAGGCGGCGCGGAAGTCCGGGCCGCCCTCACCGACGTACTTGTAGATGAGCGGGAGTTCCTCGCTCAGCACGTTGTAGTCGTACTCGCGCAGGTAGCGGGCGTACTTGGCGCCCTGCTTGGCCTTGAGGGACTCGCGGACCAGGCGTACGGAGGTCACGCGGTCGATCAGCGAGACCGGGTCGGTGGAGCGCTGGGTGATGGAGCGCTCGCCGGTCTCGCGGACGCGCCAGTGGTAGACGCAGTCGCTGATGATGTCGACGCTGGAGGCGAAGTAGTGCGAGGGGATGCTGACCGGGGCGTCCTCGTAGAGGATGCCTTCCGGGTACTGGAAGCCGTGCTCGTCCCAGAAGGTGCGCCGGTAGACCTTGTTCCAGGCGGTGCGGTCGGTGACCAGCGCCGGGAACTTCGAGATGTGGGTCTTCAGCTGGGTCTTGGCGAAGGCGGCCCGGTGGCCCCAGGACTGCTGCATGCCGACGGAGCGGAAGCGCTTCACGTTGCCCGCGGCGAAGTCCGAGCCCGTCGTGTCGAGGGCGTCGATGAGCTTCTGGTAGGCGTAGTCCGGCATCGTGTCGTCGCTGTCGACGAAGGCCAGGTACTCGCTGTCCTTGTGGGCGTGACGGGCGCCCACGTTGCGGGCGGCCCCGAGGCCCGCGTTCTCCTGCATCACGACCCGGAAGCGCTTGTCCCGTGCGGCGAAGGCCTTGCCTATGACGGCACTGGCGTCCGTGGACCCGTCGTCCACGAGGATGACCTCGAAGTCGTCGAAGGTCTGAGCTGCGATGGATTCCAGGCACTCGTCGAGGTAGAGCTCGACGTTGTAGACGGGGACGACGATGCTCAGGCGCGGGGGCATGGGTGGCGGATTCTCCAGCGTTTTATGCTTTATCGATGATCACTTGTTCACAGCATCTTACTCTGTAACAGAATCATAAACTCGCCCTATTTCGGACATATGGGCGGTTCTCGTCGGTGCGGACGGCAAAGAATTCAGCCGCCCGCCACCTCGACGATGCGGTCCGACGCTATGGACCCCGGTCCCCGGCCGGGGACCGGGCCTCGGATCAGATCTCCAGTTCGGCCTCGATCTTGGCCAGTTGGTGCCGCGCCATCGCCAGGTTGGCCCGCTTCTTGTCGAGCGCGAGGTAGAGGAAGAAACCCGCGGCCCCGCGGCCCTTCAACAGCCGGATCAGGTGGTACTGGCTGCCGAGGGTGATCAGGATGTCCTCGATCTCGTCGTTGAGGCCGAGCATCTCCATCGTGCGGACCTTGGCGCGCACCACGTCGGTGTTGCCCGCGGCGGCGACCGTGAGGTCGAGGTCCTTGCCGCCGCCGACGGTGCCGAGCGCCATGCCGCTGCCGTAGTCGACCAGGGCGGCGCCGATCGCGCCGTCGATGGTGGTGGTGGCTTCCTTGAGCGCGGTTTCCACGTTGGCCATGAGTGACTCCTCTTTCCTGGTACTGCTGTCCTGTTTATGGTGTTCGCAGTGGTTTTGGTATGTATGTGTTGACGGTCGGTGCCGATGCCGTGGAGCGGTCGGGTACGGGCTCAGCCCTGCGGGGCTGCGGAGGTCCGCCGCCCGAGGGTGAGGTCTATGAGCTCGGATATCCGCAGGCTGGAGCGCCGGGCCTCCAGGTGCAGGCGGCCGACATTGACGCGGGGCTCCGCGATCAGCGTGAGGACGGCCGCTTCTCCCGCCGCGTAGGTGGCGACGTAGCCGAGCTCACCGCGCAACAGCAGTTCGCGGAAACCGCCCTGGCCGGTGCTGTCGCTGAGCCGCTGCGCCACTCCGAGGGCGGCCGCGGTGAGGGCGGCGACGGTCTCGGCCTCGGCGGCGGCGCTGTCCTGCGCGAGCACCAGCCCGTCGGCGCTCGCCGCGAGGGCGCCCGTCAGCTGGGGAACGCGGGCCCGCAGCCGCCGGAGCTCGGCGAGTATCTCGGCCTCGGCTTCGGCGGGCACCGTACTCATGTCGGCCCTTCTCCTTTCGGGCTGCCTCCGCTCGGAGCGGTCGGCGCGCAGGGCCGGTCGCAGCGGGAGCCTCACAGGCTTGCCTCCAGTGCGTCGCGTAACCGGCGGAGCAGCGCCACGTCCGGGGATTGGGTCTGGGAAATCCAGTCGGGCAGCGGTGTTCCGGCGGGCGCCGCGGCCGGCTCGTGCGGGGTCTCGACGAGCCCCGCCGCCGCGAGGCGCCGAACGTCGAGCAGGGTGTGGAAGGCCGGCCGGCCCAGCACCCACGCGAGGTCCGCCGGTGTCCGTACGCCGTCGGCCTGGCCGAGCAGGAGCCGCTGCCGGGCGGTCACCGTCTGGCCGGGGGCGGCGGCCCGGGGCACCACCGGGGCCGTGTCCAGCATGGGGTACGGCCAGACGGCGTCGAGCAGTTCCCGGCGGCGCCGGGTCTCGCGCTCGACGGCGGCCGCCGGGACGGAGCGGACGGAGCCGATCCAGTGCGTGGCGCCGCGGCGGAACCTGGAGGGGCCGCTGCCCGGGGAGAGTGCGAAGAAGGCGGCGTCGAAGATGGCCGCGAGATGGCAGATCTCCAGCTCGCCGCCGGCCATGCCGCCGCTGTCGACGAGGAAGCGGGCGACCTGGCGCCGGGCGCCGGCCTGGTTGACGGCCTCTCGCCAGCGCTCGGGGGCGAGGCCGCCGCCGGCGGTCAGCAGGACGTCGAGGCCCGGGGTGGCCGGGCTCTCCGCGTGTACGACGTGCCCGTCCTCCAGGAAGAGGGTGCCGCGGTCGCGGAGCAGGGCTCCGGTGGCGCGCTCGGCGGCGAGTCGGGTGAGGAGGGGGGAGATGGCGACGGCACCGGGGCCGGGCCCGGTTCGACGGTCGGGTCCCGTTCGGCGGTCAGGGCCGGTTCCGCGGTCGGGTCCGGCGCCGATCATCTGAGCACCAGCCCTTCGGCCAGCGTGCGGAGTCTGTGCCGGGCCAGGGCCAGGTTGCCGTCCGCGCGGTCGAGCCACAGGTGCAGGAAGACGCTGCTGTCGAAGCTCGTCTCGACGAAGCGGAGCACGTGGTAGCCGGTGCGGGTGGTGACGATCAGGTCCTCGACGGGCAGCCCCGCCCCGGCTCCCGCCGCCCCGTCACCGCTCGCCGGCCCCTCCGCCGGGGCGAAGGACTCGTACTCGGCGGCCGCCCGGGCCAGCTCGGCGGTCTCGGCGGCGGTGGTCTCGTGGTCGCCCACGGGCGAGTCCCCCGCGGTGCCGAGGGCCAGTCCGCTGCTCCAGTCGACGAGCGCGGCCCCCCGCGCCCCTGGCAGGGCCATGGCTTCGAGCAGGCATTCGTCGATCCCGGGCACGCAGGCTCCCCTCCCGGCCGGACGTGCGTGGTGCACAGTCGTACGGCGCGACAGGAGGGAACTTACTCAACTTCCACAGTGCGAAAGGGCGTTCTGGCATTTTCCGCTGGAACATGCGCGATAGCACGTGACAGCTTGGCTGGAACCCGTCGGAATTTGATCACGAAGCGAGCGGAAGATCGTCCGCGAGCCGGAAGGCACCGCTCTCCCGCTGGACGTATCCCTCATGACTGAGGGTGCGGAGCAGGTGGTAGACGGTGGGCAAGGGAATGCCGGTGATCCGGGAGAGCCGCTTGGCCGTCGCACCGCCCTCCGCGTACATCGCCTCCACGAGGCGCAGCGCCCGCTGCACGGAGCCGATCAGGGTGGGGTTGGTGTCCTTGTGGCCGTGGTCCTGACTGTGGTCGCTGCCCATGGGTGGTCCCCCTGCTCAAGTGCGAAGCCTGGCAAACCCATCAAAGTCGCTCACCGGCCGCAAAACCAAGCTGACTCGCGTAAACCTGAGCATAAGATCACCGCACGCCGCCCCGGCGACCCCACCCGCCAGGGGGCCTTCCAACCTGCCCGGACCGCGCCCCAGGAGGCCGCGGCGGCGGTGGCCGCGGAACTGGCCCCGGTGCGTGCGGCGCTGGCGCGTCACGCGATCCGGGAGTACACCGGCTGACGGGTCTCACTGGGTGCAGGTCACGAACGCCGGGAGCGGGGTCTCCTCGATGAGGTGGCGCGGCAGGCAGAGGCCGAAGCGGTGTTCGAGGACGCCGAGGGTGCGGCGGTCGCGGTCCTCGTCCGGTTCTTCGTCGTCGGGGCGGGCGTGGGCGCCGTCCGGGGTGAGGATCTTGGCCGCCACCAGCTCCGGGAGGAGGAAGTCCGGCTGGTGGCCGCCGCGCCAGCACTCCTCGCCGAGGCCGAAGCAGCAGACGAGTTCGCCGTTGCGGGCGTACGCGAACTGCTTGGGCGGATGGTCCGGTTGCGGGTCGAGGTGGACGGCCTCGACGCCCGAGCGGGAGACGTCCGCCAGCCGTTCCGCCCCGGCCGGCACACCGTGTTCGACGGCGAAGGACCAGCCGCCCCAGCTGCCGACGCGGGCCACGCCGTCTCCGTCCACCGTCTCGGTGACCATGCTCCACGCGTCCATCGCGCCCAGCGGCCCGGGGTGGATGCCGGGTACCGCGCCGAGCCGCGCCGCGAGTTCGTCGGGGCCGATGCCCCGGGCGAAGGTCAGGCTGACGTACCAGCCGTCCCAGTCCGCCAGCCATTGGATGCCGCCCCCGGCGATGTCCGCCATCTCCACGGTCCCCTCCCGTGCGTCGTGCCGGTCCCCCCTCCGGCACGATAGTCAGTCGGCGGGGCGCTCCGGGAGGAGGCGCTCGACCATCGCTTCGATGAGCCCCTCCACCGGGTAGGGCTCCAGCAGGGCGGGCGCCGTCAGGTCGTCCACGATCAGCCCCAGCATCGCCAGGTAGATCAGCACCACGCCCTGCCGGTCCCCGGGCAGCCCGTTCTCCAGGTGCCAGGCGATGTTCGCCTCCAGCTCGGCTCCCTGGAACCCGGACAGCTCCGCCTGGAGTTCGGGTCTGCGGGTGGCTTCCAGGCGCAGCTCCAGCATGGCGATGTGCACGCTCCGCTCGCGCCGCATGCGCCGCACGAGCTGGCCGAGGAGCACCTTGGTGTCCAGCGGGCCGGCCAGGTCGGCCGGATCGGGGACCAGGCGTTCGCGGGTGCGGTGCAGGATCTGTACGAGCAGCTGGGCGCGGTTGGCGAAGTAGTTGGAGGAGGTGCCGGTCGGCACCCCCGCCTCGGCGTCCACCGCGCGCAGCGTCAGCCCCCGTGAGCCCTCGCGTGCCAGTACTTCGATGGCGGCGTCGAGCAGCGCGGCGCGGCGCTCCGGATTCTGGCGCATGGGCGGTTCCTGACGGTCTGGATTGCACGGCATCGTGAGCACTGCACGTGCAGTGCTTCGGACACGCTAGCGGAAGCGGAACGCCTCCGCCCTCCCCACCGCGCCCTCCCCCGTGCCACCCTGCCCGTCATGGAGCGGATCGTCGAGGAGATACGCGAGGACCTGTCCCGCCGGATCGCCCTGACGGCGGACCGGCTCGCCGACCGGACGCTGGCCGAGGATGCCGCGTACGCCGCCCTGCTCGGCCGGCCCGAGCTGCGCGAGCGGTTCCACCACACCCTGAGCCGGGTCGTCGAGGCTCTGGCCCGGGACCCGCACGGCCTGCCGTCCGGGCTCGCCGACGCCCGCGCCACCGGCTCGCTGCGCGCCGGGCAGGGGCTGCCGCTGGCTTCGCTGCTGCGCGCCTACCGGCTCGGCGGCCGGCTGCTGTGGCAGACGCTGACCGAGGCCGTCGCCGCGCACGACCCGGCGGCGCTGCCCGGGCTGCTGCCGGGCGCGGCCGTGCTGTGGGACGTACTGGACCAGCTGACGGACGCGGCCGCCGAGTCGTACCGCCGGGCCGAGGCCGTGCACCGGGACGCCGAGCGGGAGCGCCGCGCGGCCCTGCTCGACGGGCTGCTCGACGGCACCGCGTCGGACGCGGCGGACGCGGCCGCCCGGCTCGGGCTGCCGGAGCGGGGCCGCTTCGCGGTCGTGGTCCTCGCCCCCGGCGACCGTGGGCCGGGCGACGCGGACACCCCGCCCGGCGCCCCGCCCGGCGCCCCGCGCATCTTCTGGCGGATCCGCTCCGACGGGGAGAGCGGCCTGGTGGAGCTGGGCCACCATCCGCTGGAATCCGTACGGGAGCTGCTCGCGCCCCTCGGCGTACGCGCCGGCGTGAGCCCCGTGGTCCGGACGCCGCCGGAACTGGCCCCGGCGCGCCGGCTGGCCGTACTGGCCCTGCGCAGCGCCCCCGCGCCCGACGGGCCTCCCACCGCCCTGCTGGACGAGCGGCTGCCGGCCGCCCTGGTCGCGGCCGAGGCCGAACTCGCGGGCCGGTTGCGGCAGGTGGTCCTGGGTCCGGTGCTGGCCCTGCCGGCGGCGGAGCGTCTGGTGCTGCTGACCACCCTGGGAACCTGGCTGGCCTGCCACGGCTCGACGACGCACGCCGCCCAGCGGCTGTACTGCCACCGCAACACCGTCTCCAACCGGCTGCGCCGCCTGGAGCACCTCACCGGCCGCACCCTCTCCGACCCCGCGCACGTGGTGGAGCTGGCGCTGGCCCACACCGCGGTCGTCCAGCAGCGGGCTAGTGCTCCGCAGCCGCCCCGGAGGCCGCCACAGGCTCCCCCGGTTCCCCGGACCGCGCCGACTCCAGCAGGTACGGCACGTCGATCACCGCGACTCCCGGGGTGAACAGCAGCCTCGCCTTCAGCCTGAACGCGTTCTGGTTGTGCAGGGGCTGCTCCCACCAGTGGCCCACCACGTACTCAGGGATGACCACCGACAGCATGTCCGTGCCTTCGGCGGCCGCCTGCTCCTGCACGTACGCGAGCACCGGCCCGACCACCTCGCGGTACGGGGAGTGCAGCACCTTCAGCGCGACCCCCGGGTCGTGCTCCGCCCAGGCCTCGCGCAGCCGCTCCGCGTCCTCCTCGTCGGCGGCGACCGAGAGGGCGGTCAGCGTGTCCGGCCGCAGGCCCTGCGCGTAGCCGAGGGCCTTGAGGGTGGGCGCGTGGACGGAGGCGACGAGGACGACGACGTGGTGGCGGGAGGGTTTGCGCGGTTTGACCCCGGGCGCGACGGCCACCTGCCGGGAGACGGCGTCATAGTGCCGGCGGACGCCCTTCATGCTGAGGAACAGCAGCGGCATCGCGATCACGACCAGCCAGGCGCCGTGCGTGAACTTGGTGATCAGGACGATGACCAGCACCACGGAGGTCATGATCGCGCCCACGGCGTTGATGGCGCGCCTGCGGTGGATGTGGATCCGCTCGGCGGCCGGGGTGTCGGGCGAGTCGAGTTCCTGCTTCCAGTGCCGGACCATGCCCGCCTGGGAGAGGGTGAAGGAGACGAAGACGCCGATGATGTAGAGCTGGATGAGGCGGGTCAGCTCCGCGTCGAAGGCGACGATGAGGGCGATGGCGGCGAGCGCCAGCAGGACGACGCCGTTGGAGTAGACGAGCCGGTCGCCGCGGTTGAAGAGCTGGCGCGGCGCGAACCGGTCCTTGGCCAGGATCGAGGCGAGCATCGGGAAGCCGTTGAAGGCGGTGTTCGCGGCGAGCACGAGCACGCTCGCGGTGACGGCCTGGAGCAGGTAGAAGAGGAAGTGCCAGCTGCCGAAGGTGGCGCGGCCGATCTGCGCGAGGGCGGTGGAGGTCGGCGTACCGGGGGCCAGGCCCAGCTCGGTCGGGCTCGCGGCCACGTGCACCTCGTAGACCATGGCGAGGATGGTGATCCCGCTGAACATGGTGACCGCCAGCACCCCCATCACGGCCAGTGTGGTCGCCGCGTTCGTGCTCTTGGGCTTCTCGAAGGCGGGTACGCCGTTGCTGATGGCCTCGACGCCGGTCAGCGCCGTACAGCCGGAGGCGAAGGCGCGCAGCGCGAGCAGCACCAGCGCGAGGCCGGTGTAGGTGCCGACCGCGGTGATCGGCAGGTCGGCGGACTCGGCGCGGATGGAGTCCCCGGTCGCCATGCGGACGGCGGCGACGGCGAACATCAGGTAGATGACGAGGACGAAGCCGTAGGTCGGGATGGCGAAGAGCCGCCCCGACTCCCGTACGCCGCGCAGGTTCACCAGGGTGAGCAGCACCACGAACCCCACCGACAGGCCGACTTCGTGGTCCGTGAGGGCGGGGATGGCGGAGGTGATGGCGGCGACGCCGGAGACCACGGAGACGGCGACGGTCATGACGTAGTCGACGAGCAGTGCGCTCGCGGCGGTCAGCGCGGCGCTCTCGCCGAGGTTCTTGGAGCTGACGATGTACGCGCCGCCGCCGCCGGGATAGGCGTGGCAGGTCTGCCGGTACGAGGCGACGACCACCACCAGCAGTAAGACGATGGCGGCGGCCGCGTACCAGGCGAGGTGCAGGAGCGCGACGCCGCCGAGGGCCAGGATCAGCAGGATCTCCTCGGTGGCGTAGGCCACGGAGGAGAGCGGGTCGCTGCAGAAGATCGGGAGCGCGAGCCGTTTGGGCAACAGGGTCTCGCCCAGCCGCGCGGTGTCGAGCGGTTCACCGACCAGCACGCGTTTCAGATTGATACGCCTCATTCAGGCATGATCGTCCATTTTGTCCCAAATCCACGGCCTATGCCGTCGGTGTCACTCCGCCGAGTTCCTCGGCCCGGTGGGGCCGGCCACAGGTCGTGGCGGGCGCGGCTCAGCCGCTTGCGGGTACCCGGCACCGAACTGCCGAGGGCGGGGGCGGCCGGGTCCGTCCGGCTTCCCCCGCGCCCAGCGCCAGGGCCGGCGGTACGGCGGCGCACGGGGGAAGTACCGGGAACCGGCCGCCGTGCCCACGCGCCGCCGCTACGCCCCCCGACCGCGGCTCACATCTTGGCGGCGGCGCTGCGGATGGCCTCACGGATGCGGAAGTAGGTCCCGCAGCGGCAGATGTTGGCGATGGCGTCGATGTCCGCGTCGGTGGGCTCGCTGGTCCGCTTGAGCAGGGCGACGGCGGCCATGATCTGGCCGGGCTGGCAGAAACCGCACTGGGAGACGTCCTGTTCGAGCCAGGCTTCCTGCACGGGGTGCAGATCGTCCCCGTTCGCCAGCCCCTCGATGGTGGTCACCGCCTTCCCGGCGCACGCGGAGACGGGCACCACGCAGGGCCGGACGTCCGTGCCGTCGAGGTGGCTGGTGCAGGCTTTGCAGACGTCCACCCCGCAGCCGTACTTGGGGCCGGTGACGCCCAGCATGTCGCGGAGCACCCACAGCAGGGGCAGGTTGTCGGGCGCGTCCACGGTGACGCTCTGCCCGTTGACGGTGAAGGTGTGCGAGGGCACGGCGTACTCCAGCGGTTAGCGCGGGTAGGGGGTGAAGTCGACGTCGAAGTCGAGGGGGAAGCTGCGCGGCTTGGAGCCGGTGGCGCGGGCCCAGGCGTTGGCGATGGCGCCCACGGCGGCGGGGAGCCCCAGTTCGCCCGCGCCGCCCGGCTCGGTGCCGGTCGCCGGGAGCACGAAGACCTTGACCTCGCGCGGGGTGTCCCGCTGCTTCGCCCAGTGGAACTGGCTGTAACTGCCCTCCAGCGGCAGCCCCTTGTCCAGGTGCAGCCCGGCCCGCAGGGTGGTGGAGATGGCGTCGGTGAGGCCGCCGATCATCTGGGCCTCCAGTCCGCGCGGGTTGACGGGCAGGCCGACGTCCACCGCGATGACCGCCTTGGTGACGCGGACGTGCTCCGGGTCGCGGGTGTCGATCTCGACCAGGCAGGCGGTGCGGGACTTGTACTCCTCGTGGAAGGCGATGCCCTGTGCGCAGCCGGCGGGCAGGGTCCGCCCCCACTCCCCCTCCGTGGCCACCTTGTCGAGCACCGCCCGCTGGGCGTCGGTCTTCAGGAAGGCCCGCCGGAAGGCGTACGGGTCCTTGCCGGTCCGCGCCGCGAGCTCGTCGACCACGATCTCCTCGGCGCCCCGGGTGTTGGCGGAGTACACGGAGCGCCAGGAGCCGGTGGGGATGCCGGTCGGCACCTCGGAGAGCAGCTGGGTGGTGAGCCCGAAGTTGTACGGGGACTTGATGGTGGTGAGGAACAGCGTCTGGGCGAGGGTGGCGTTGCCGATGCCGAGCGGCAGACTCGCCGCGGTGGCGGTGATGATCTCGCCGAGCCCGTGCCGGAAGTCGGTCTCGGCGGCGGCGACCCGGTGCTCGAAGCTCAGTACCTCGCCGAGCGCGTAGGTGGCGCGGATCTTGTGGTGGGTGGCGGGGCGCATCCGGCCGTGCCGGGTGTCGTCCACGCGGGTCCACATCAGCCGGACCGGGCGTCGGCAGGCCTTGGAGACGCGGGCGGCCTCCAGGGCGGCGTCGAAGAAGAGCCGCCGCCCGAAGGAGCCGCCGGCCTGGACCACGTGCACGGTGACCTTGTCGAGCGGCAGCCCGAGGTCGGCGGCGATGGTCTCCCGGGCCACGATCGGGGACTTGAGCCCGGACCAGATCTCGGCGCGGTCCTCGCGTACGTCGGCGACCGCCGAGTTGGTCTCCATCGGGGCGTGGCTGACGAAGGCGAAGTCGAACTCGGCGTCCACGTACGGGGTGAGCAGCGGCGGCACCAGCAGCGGCGGGGTCGCGGCGCGCAGCTTCGTACGGATCTCGGCGTCGGAGAGCCGGTCCGCGGGGCCGGGGCCCCAGGTGACCTGGAGGGCCGCCTTCGCGTCGAGGGCCTGGCCGAAGGTCTCGGCGACGACGGCGACCCCGGTCGGGATGGTGACCACGTGCAGGACGCCGGGCAGGGCGCGGACGGCGGCGAGGTTCTCGACGGAGCGGACGCTGCCGCCGAGCGAGGGCGGGCGGCGCACCACGCAGGGCTTGGCTCCGGGGACGTCGAGGTCGAGGGTGTAGCGCTGGGCGCCGGTGACCATGGCGCGGGCGTCGATCCTGCTGGTCGGCTTGCCGACGAGGGCGTGCTTCGCCGGCTGTTTGGGGGTGGCGCCGAGGACGACGAGCGCCGGGTCGGCGGCGGCCGCGGCGAGGGAGCCGTAGTCCGCGGTGCGGCCGTCGGGGGCGCGGACGGCTCCACCGGCGGTGGTCAGGGCGCCCGCCGAGAGGCCCCAGCGACGGGCGGCGGCCGCGACCAGACGGGCCCGGGCGGTGGCGGCGGTCTGCCGGACCGGCCCGTAGAGGGAGCGTATGGAGTTGGAGGAGCCGGTGAGCTGGTTGAACAGCAACTCGGGTCGGGCGTCGTCGAGTTCCACGCGTATGCGGTCGAGCGGAGCGTCCAGCTCCTCCGCGACGAGCATCGCGACGGCCGTGGTGAGGCCCTGGCCGACCTCCTCGCGGGGCAGCCGGAAGCGGATGGTGCCGTCGGCCTCGACGGCGAGCGCGAGCAGGGCGGAGGTGGGCGCGCCCGCCAGGATGAACAGGTCGCCCAGGTCCACCAGGTCGGCGATGGCGGGCAGGGTCGGGATCGCGGCGTGGGCGGGCTGGGGGGCGAGGGCGTCGGCTCCGGCCCGGGTGACGAGGGCGAGGGTCGGCGCCGCGACGAGGTAGGTGAGGAAGGAGCGGCGGCTCTGCCCGGTCATGTCTGTGTGTCCCCACCCTGCGCGGGCCCGACGGCGCGGACCTCCCCCAACCAGTTACCGACACGTAGGGTAGCGATCGGCGAGGCCTCTTGGAAGGCGGCGGCGGAGTCCTTCGATCGGGGGACTTCGGGGCCGTCGTGTTGATCCGGTTCTCACGCAAGTGGAAGGGGACACACGTCTCGTACACCTCGGCCGTACGACCGAGCGCCCGCCACCCCGGGGCTGGTTTCCGGCCGCGGGTGCGCATGGCTCGCGGGGGGCGCCAGGAGGTTTTTCACCACCCAGCGCGGCAACGGGTGTGCGGGCGTGTCGGCAGGCCTGGCCGGAAGTATTCGCACGGCCGGGGAGGGCCGGAAGGCCTTTGACATATGCCCGGAGCAAGGACGCTGCGGATGTTGCCAAACGCCTTACAGGCCCTCGCTGCCTGTGCAACAGTCGTTACCGGTCCTTCCTTCAGACTTGGCCGTGCCGCGCCTGTATCGGAGTTCTCATGCCGTCCCACCTGTTCGCGGACCGTCCCGCGCAGCCGCCCGAGCCGGGGTCGGTGGACGCGCTGATCTCTCAGACCCGCCGACTGCGGGGAGACGTGGACGCGGTCCGCCGCGACACCGTCGTGGACGACGACGACGCCCAGGGCCGCTGGCAGCGCGCACTGTGCGATCTCGCCGTCCACCACCTCGACGACCTGGGCGAGCACCTCGACCAGCTCAAGGAGGGCCTGCCGCCGGCGCCGGAGACGCTCGAACTCCCGCAGGCCGCACCCGAGACCGGCGCCGAGGCACAGCAGACGCGGGTCGGCAGCGCCGAGTGGAACCTGCTGACCGACGAGGTCAGCTGGTCCGACGAGCTCTTCCAGATCTTCGGGCGCTCCCCGGAGGCGGGCGCGCTTCCCCTCGACGAACTGGGGTCGACCCTCTTCTCCGAGGACCAGCCGCTGCTGACCGCGATGGTCACCGCGTGTCTGGTGGACGGCAAGCCGATTGACGGCGAGTTCCGCATCGTCCGGGCCGACGGCCGGGTCCGGACGCTGCACATGAGGGGCGAGCCGGTACTCGACTCCGACGGCTGCACGGCCTCCATGTGGGCCGTACTGCGGGACGTGAGTGAGCTGCGCCGGAGCCAGCGGGCGGTGCGCGAGTCCCGTGACTCGCTGCAGCGCCGGCGGGAGATCGCGCAGACCGAGCGCCGGCTTGCGGTCGAGCTGCAGGAAGCCGTGCTCCCCCCGTGGCGCGGCTCCCTGCGGTTCCCGCACGACAGCAGCGGCGCGCTGGACGTGGCCGCGCACTACCTGCCCTCCGCGACCAGCGCGCTGATCGGCGGGGACTGGTACGACGCGCTCCGCCTCCCCGACGGACAGTCGATGCTGACGGTCGGTGACCTGACGGGCCACGGGGTGACCGCCACCTCCGGGATGGCGATGATGCTCGGCGCCCTGCGCGGGATGGCGATGGCCGGCATCGAGCCCGGCCCGCTGATGGGCTGGCTCAACCAGCTGCTGGAGACCTCCGTGCAGCCGGCCCTGGGGTCGGCTGTTTGCTGTCGCTACGATCCCGCGCGCCGGATCCTGTCCTGGGCGCAGGCGGGCCATCCGGCCCCGCTCCTCTTCCGCCGCGGGACCGGCAGGTCGCTGCTGCCTCCGGAGGGGGTCCTGTTGGGGGCGACCTCCGGGGCGACGTACGGACAGGCCGAAGAACGGCTCGAGGTGGGCGACGTACTCGTGCTGCACACGGACGGACTGACCCCGCGCAGCATCGAGTTCAGCCGGGCGGACGGGACCGAGCGGCTGCTGGCGCTCGCCCCGCGGTTCTCGGCGGCGCGATCGGCACAGGAGTGCGTGCGCCTGGTGATCGGGGAGTTCGGCGAGGGAGAGCGCGAGGACGACGCCTGCGTGCTGGTGGCCCGGATCGGCGCGTAGGACCCGGCCCGCGGCTGCTACTGCCGCTGCCGCTGCCGCCGTACGGTACTTCGGGGCCGCGCCGGAAGGCGCGGCCTTGCTCGTCTCCGTGCGGTTGCCGATGCGGATCCGTACGAGCCGGCCCCTATACGGGGCGCGGCGCCGCCGGGCCGGTCGGGAGGACCACCTCGATCTCCTCGCGCAGGTCCTCGATGCGCGCGCAGCCCGCGTACTGGCCGGTGAGCCGGTACATCTCGCGCAGCCGGTCCCATGTCCGGTGCGAGGAGGTCTCGTTCATCGACACCAGGGCGAGTCGGGCGTAGCGGTCGGCCTGCTCGGGATCGTCGGCGATGAAGCAGGCGGACGCCATCGAGATGTAGTCGAAGATCTGCGAGCGCTGGTGCCCGTTCGCGCGCAGCCTCAGGGCCTCCTTCGCGTGCCGCTGGGCGATCGGCGCGGCCGAGGGGTCGTGGTCGGCGAGGGTACGGAAAGCCAGCGCCTGCATGCCGTGCAGGTCGGCCTCGTCGAAGTGCTGCATCCAGGACGGCGGCGGCACGTCCCCCTTGTCCGACACGAACAGGTCCTCGGCCTCCCCCAGGGTCCGGCGCATGGCCTGGCCCTTGCCCAGCGCGGCCTGCGCCCAGGCCTCGATGGTGTGCAGCATGGCGCGGGTCCGGGGCAGGGTCTGCTCGCCGGAGCCGGACCTCGCCAGCTTCATCAGGTCCAGGGCCTCGTGCGGCTTGCCCAGGTGGACCATCTGGCGGGCGGCCCGGGACAGCGCCTCCCCGGCGCGCGGCCGGTCGCCGCCCTCGCGGGCCGCGTGCGCCGCGATGACGAAGTACTTCTGCGCCGTCGGCTCCAGGCCGACGTCGTGGGACATCCAGCCGGCCAGTACCGCGAGGTTGGCCGCCACTCCCCACAGCCTGCGCTGAAGGTGGTCGGGGTGGTGGTACGCCAGCATGCCGCCGACCTCGTTGAGCTGCCCGACCACGGCTTTGCGCTGGAGTCCGCCGCCTCTGGAGGCGTCCCAGGCGCGGAAGACCTCAACGGAGTGTTCCAGCGCCTCGATCTCCTGGGAGCCGATCGGCGCGGCCTCGTACCGGTCGTAGGCGGCGGGGTCGGCATGGAAGGAATCGCCGAAGTGCCGGGCCTCGCCGGCGGGGGTGGGGTCGGTGTGGAGCCAGTCGTACATGGCATTGCTGAGGGCTGAGCCGGCGGTGAGCGCGGCGCCCGCGCCCATCAGACCGCGACGGTTGAGCATGAGGTCCATTCCCGTGAATTCGGTGAGGACCGCGGCTGTGCGTTCGGGCGCCCAGGGCATTCCGTCGGGGTTCTCCTTCGCCCCGTCCGTCTGCCGTTTCGAGGTGCGCCGCTGCCGTACGAACCCGAGGTCCTCGATGGTCACGACACGACCGAGCCGCTCGGTGAACAGTGCTGCCAGTACCGTGGGCACCGGTTCGCGCGGGGTCTCCCCCATGTCGATCCAGCGCCGCACCCGCGAGGTGTCGGTGGCCAGCTGGTGGTGGCCCATGGCGGCCGCCTGCCGGTTGACCATCCTCGCCAGTTCGCCCTTCGACCAGCCGGCCAGGCCGAACAAGTCGTTCAGACGGGTGTTTGGCCCTTTGCTCACGTCAAGCCCCCAGGTTCTCGGCTGAGTTGACAGTAGCCCCCCGTCAGATGCCGAGCGACTATTCGCCAGGGTTCGCCAGGGTCCGCTCGATGGTCCGCCACCCACGGCCGGGTGTCAGGTAGGAATGCGCCTCCCCGACCCGGTCACCGACGGAACTCCCCAGGGTGAAGCACGGGATCCGGCGGGGCGGCGTACGCAACTCGTCGGCGCACGAAGGGATACGTAAAGCCATGTACGCAGCAACGACCTCCGTGTCCGCCCCGGTCCGGCCGCACCGCACGCTCCAGGCGGGCGGCGGCGCCTACCTCGAACCCGGCCGACCGGCGGCAGCGGCGCCGGGCGCCGTCCGGGCGCGGCGGATGCCGGGTACCGGAACGCAGCCGCCCAGCGGAAGAATCGACCTGTCGGGGCCGCAGGGTGCGCAGTTGCGCACCGCGCTCGCCTCGGTGCAGCGGATCTGTCCGGAGTTCGCGCCCGTCCAGGTGCTGCGGCGCAGCGGCCGCTCGGTACTGCTCGTGGGAACGACCGGGCGGATGACCGCCGTCGCGAAGGTTTTACTGGACCACTCGCCCGAGTGGTGCGAGCGGTACCGGCACGAAATAGCTGCGTACCGGGCGTTCGTCCGGCACCGCCCGCCGGTCCGGGTGCCGCGGCTGATCGCCGCCGACCCCGAGAACTGCACGCTGGTGGTCGAGCGGATGGCGGGCCGGGTCGCGGCGCTGCAGCGGCACCCCGTGGAGGCCCCGCCGCGGGCCGATCTGCGGGCGGCGCTGGGCGCGGTGCGCCAGGTGAACGGCTGGCGGCCGGCCGAGGAGCTGTTCGGGCGGCCGCTGAACTACGGTCGGCGGATCGCCCGGGACTACGAGCTGGGGCTGCTGACCGACCGGGACCTCGGTGACCTGCAGAAGCTGCTGCACGGCGTGAAGCTGTCCGGCACCCCGTGGCAGTTCAACCACGGCGACGCGCTGCTGTCGAACCTGTTGCTGTCCCCGGCGGGGCCGGTGATGCTCGACTGGGAGCACGCAGGGTGGTACCTGCCGGGCTACGACCTGGCCACCCTGTGGACGGTACTGGGCGATGCCCCGGCCGCCCGTGCGCAGATCAGCCGCCTGGCCCAGGCGGCCGGGCCGGCCGCACGGGACGCCTTCCTGGTCAACCTGATGCTGGTCCTGACCCGGGAGATCCGGATGTCCGAGACGGCGGTGCAGCGCTCGATGCTGGCGACCCCCCCGGCCCAGCCGCTGCCGGCGGGCGCGCTGTCCTGCGGTGAGGAGCAGCGGCTGCTGCTGCGCCGCCTGCACGACGACGCGGGCATGGCCCGTAGGGCGGTACGCGCGGCGGTGGGCACGCGCTGACTCCGGCGGGCGAAATCCCGTGGTTCCCGCACCTGGTGCGTGGGCCACGGGATTTCTTGCGTCGGGGCCGGGGCGACGGACGCGTTCACAACCGGTGCGCATGCCTTGACTTCACATGATCCCCCGAACACCTTTTCTGACTTGGCATCAGAACACCGGCCATCCCCTCCCTCCCACTCCGCTGGAGCCTGCCCATGACCGCGAGCCCCGCCTCCACTGCCGGATCCGCCCCGCACCCCGACGGCGACGACCTCAGCGAACTCCCCTCCCGGCGGACGGTCCTCGCCGGGGCGGGGGCCGGGGTGCTGGCGGCCACCGTGCTGCCGTCCGCCGTCGCGCGCGCCGCCGACGGAGCCCCGCTCGGCGAGTACGACGTCGTCGTGGTGGGCTCCGGGGCCTCCGGGATGACCGCCGCGCTCACCGCCGCCAAGCGGGGCCTGAGCGTGCTCGTGGTCGAGAAGGCCCCGACCTTCGGCGGATCGGCCGCCCGCTCGGGCGCCGGGATCTGGCTGCCGAACAACTCGGTGATCCTGGCCGCGGGGGTGCCCGACACCCCCGCGAAGGCGGCGACGTACCTCTCGGCCGTCGTGGGCCCCGGCGTACCGGCGGACCGGCAGGCGGCCTTCCTCGCCAACGGGCCGCGGATGCTGGACTTCGTGATGGCCAGCAGCCCACTGCGGTTCCGGTTCATGGACGGGTACAGCGACTACTACCCGAACCTGCCCGGCGGGCTGCCGGGCGGCCGGTCCATCGAGCCGGACCAGATCGACGGCAACATCCTCGGCGCCGAACTCGCGCGCCTGAACCCGGCGTACATGCCGGTGCCGGCCGGGATGGTGGTGTTCAGCCAGGACTACAAGTGGCTCAACCTCGCGGCCGTCAACGCCAAGGGGCTCGCGGTGTCCACCGAATGCCTGGCCCGCGGCGCCCAGGCCGCGCTGTGCGGGCAGAAGCCGCTGACGATGGGCCAGGCCCTGGCGGCGGGGCTGCGCGCCGGGCTGATGCGGGCCGGGGTTCCGGTGTGGCTGAACAGCCCGCTCGTGGACCTGGTCCAGGAGGGCGGCGCGGTCACGGGCGTCGTGGTGGAGAAGCAGGGCGTACGGGGCGTCGTAAGGGCCCGCAAGGGCGTCGTCATCGGTTCGGGCGGCTTCGAGCACAACGCGGAGATGCGGGCCCAGTACCAGCAGCAGCCGATCGGCACCCAGTGGTCGGTGGGCGCGAAGGAGAACACGGGCGACGGCATCCGGGCGGGCCAACGCGCGGGTGCGGCACTGGCGTTGATGGAGGACGCGTGGTGGGGCCCGTCGATCCCGCTGCCCGGCGAGCCGTACTTCTGCCTGGCCGAACGGACCCTGCCGGGCGGTCTGATCGTCAACGGGGCGGGCGCGCGGTTCGTCAACGAGGCCGCCCCGTACAGCGATGTGGTGCACGTGATGTACGAGAAGGACCGGGGCTCGGCCGGCTCGCACATCCCGGCCTGGCTGATCGTGGATCAGAACTACCGCAACAAGTACCTGTTCAAGGACATCCTGCCGACGATCGTCTTCCCCGACTCGTGGTACGAGGCGGGCGCGGCGAAGAAGGCGTGGACCTGGGACGCGCTTGCGGCCCAGATCGGGGTGCCGGCGGGTGCCTTGCGGGCGACGCTGGGCCGGTTCAACGCGCAGGCGTGGAACGGCACCGACCCCGACTTCCACCGGGGCGACACGGCGTACGACCACTACTACACGGACCCCGGGGTGGCGCCGAACTCGTGCCTGGCCCCGATCTGGGCGCCGCCGTTCTACGCGTTCAAGATCGTGCCGGGTGACCTGGGCACGAAGGGCGGCATCGTGACGGACGCGCGGGCCCGGGCGCTGCGGCCCGACGGCTCGGTGATCCGCGGCCTGTGGGCGGCGGGCAACGCGAGCGCGGCGGTGATGGGCCACAGCTACGCGGGGGCCGGATCGACGATCGGCCCCGCGATGACGTTCGGCTACGTGGCGGCGAACGACATCGCGGACGCGTGACGTCCCGGGAGTGAGGCTCAGCCCTGCTGGAAGAGCTCGGCGGGCAGCGGCTTCAGCAGCGCGTACAGGTCATCGGTGATCGGCCGGTCCCAGCTGGCGATGGTGACGAGCACGTTGTCGCTGCGGTCGAACTGGACGCAGGAGATCCGGGACTCGGACAGCTTGATCTTCCGGACGATGAGGAGGTTGTCGCCCTGCATGACGGGGCAGTCCTCGCCGCCGGTGACCTCGACGTCCTCGTCGTTCTCGAGGGCGTCGAGGAGCTGGGCCACCTCGAAGGGCACCTGGCCCTCGGAGAGGTCGCGGGCCGGGGAGCCCTCGGGGAGGTTGCCGATGATCATCGCGGGGCCGCGTCCGCCGAACAGGTCGTAGCGGAGGAAGACACCCTGGCAGCTGCCGTCGGGCGCGGGCAGCAGCCCGGCCCCGAGATTGCCCGGCCAGTCCCCCGGGTCCATGGCCAGGACGTCGAAGTCCGGGCCGGCGGGTGTGGCGGCGCGGTGGCGGCGGAGGAAGGACATGCCGCCATGGTACGTGGCCCCCCGCCATTCCCGGCCCCTGACCCCTCGCAACCGGCCGGTGGGCATGCGGCTAGACGGGCGGGTCGAGGGCGAACCAGTGGGGCAGGAGGACACGTCGCCCCGGACCCTCGGGGCCGCCGGCGGGATGCGGTGCCGGAGGAAGAGGCACAGGTCCGAGGCGGTGCCCGCGGCCTTCACGGACCTCGGGGAGGCCGGACGGGGGGTCCACGCGCGCCGCGCCGGGGCCATGACCTCGAAGGTCTGTGGCGCGGCGTCGGTCGCGACCACCGGGTGGACCGTTCCGGGTCGCCGGTCACCGACTGGGCGTCCCCGCGGTGCACCGCCGCGACTGGGTGTCCCAGCGGTGCTCCGCCAGCTCGATCAGCTGCATCCGCAGCCAGAGACCGGAGGGTCCGCTCCGCACATCGGCCAGGCCGCCCTGCGCGGGGTCGGCCGGGGGCCCGTACAGGAAGTGGTCCGTCGGGCCCGGGGCCTCGGTCAGCCGCCCCCGCAGGACGTGGGACGGGTAGCGGTACGCCGCCCAGGTGCGCGCCGAGGTCGCCGACCGACCACCCCGGGCAGGACGGCACGAGCGGCGCCGGCCCGCCCGCGGCTTCGGCCACCGCCCGCTGGATCGCCTTCTCGACCGCCACCGTGCCGGTCCGGAAGCGGGCGAGCCGCGCGATGTGGTCCATACGGGTCAGCCTGCCCCGGCTCGCTGCGGTGGATCACCTTGAGCTACGGGCGAACGCCTCCAGCGCCTCGGGGAGGCCGGTGCGGTCCGTGCCGAGTTTGCGGCAGATCGAGGACAGCTCCGGGCCGGACACCGCCGGGTCGCCGTCGGCCGCCTGCCGCGCCAGGCCGGCCTCCTGCGCCGTGAGGCCGTCCTGCCAGGTGCTCCCGCACGGTACGCCGCCGCCCAGCGAGAGCAGGGTGTCCACCGCGCTGCGCTCCAGGCCGTCGGCCCCGCAGTCGCGCGCCGTCACCGCCGCCCGGGTGAGCAGTTCCGTGTCGCCCAGCTCGGTGCCCAGCGCGGCCAGGGCGACCGCGAGCTCGTACCCCGCGGGTGAGGCGGAGAGCAGGGACACCGCCTCCGTCAGCAGCGCCACCCGGTCTCGTGGGGGCGCGACCTCCGCCGCGACCCGTAGCGCCTGGCCGATGCCCGAGGGGGCGCCGAAGGCGCGCGCCCGCCGGACCGCGTCGTCGGCCAGGGCGCGCGCCCGCGCCGGGTCGTCGGCCGCCAGCGCCCGCGCCAGGTGCAGCTGCCACGGGCACCAGGACGGGTTCTGGATGCCCCGCCGGGTCAACCGGCGGTCCACCGAGTCGAGTTCGGTCATGGCGGCCCTCTTCTGTCCGCGTGCCAGGAGCAGTTCGGCGTACACGGTCTGCGAGTCGGGGAAGACGACGGCCGCCGGGAAGGGTTCCTCGTACTCGTGCTCCTCCGCCAGTTCCCACGCCTCGTCCACCCGGCCCCGCGCCAGCAGGGTGGTGACCAGGATCGCTATGGCGTACCAGTGCACCGGTGTACGCCGGCCGACGCGCTCGGCGAGCCGCAGGCCCGCCCGGGCCAGTTCCTCGGCCTCCGCCAGGCGCCCGCGCCGGTAGCGGATGTACGCGCGCAGGCTGTACGCGAAGGACAGGTGCGCCCCGCGCCAGCCCTGCCGCTCGAACTCGGCGGTGCCCGCCTCGAACAGCTCCTCGGCCCGGCCGGGCCGGTCGGCGTACATGTGCACCATCGCGGTCAGTACGGGGACTTCGAAGCCCCGGTCCTCGTACGCCCAGCTGAACTCGGCGGCGAGTGCCCGGCGGGCGTGGTGCAGGACCACGTCCACCGGCTCCCCGCGCAGGCAGGCGTCCCAGGCGCGCAGCCCGATGACGTACCGCTCGGTCAGGTCGCGCCCGGTCAGCCGGTCGGCGAGTCTGGCCAGCCGGCGCGAGCGCGCCGGGGAGTCGGGCTCGGCGGCGTTGAAGGCGTCCCACATGAACTGTTCGGACTGGAGCCGCAGTCGGGCACGTACGTCGTGGGTGTGCGGGATCTCGCGGGCGAGCGATTCCGAGGCCTCGGCGAGGCGGTCGCTGTGCGCGAGCACCTGCGCGAGGCGGATCACGATGCCCTGGCGCAGGGCGGGGTCGTCGAAGGGTTCGGCGAGCGCGGCCCGCAGGTGGTTCACGGTGTTGGCGGGCTCGGTGAGCAGGGAGGCGCAGCCGAGCTCGTACAGCAGGGCGGCGCGTTCATCGAAGTCCGGTGGTTCGCGCAGGGCGCGGGCGAGTTGGCGGCGGGCGGCCTCGGGGGCGCCGGCGCGCAGGTTCTCGGCGGCGGCCTCGCGCAGGGTCCGTACGACCCAGGGGTCGCTTTCGGGGTGGGTCTCCAGCAGGTGCCGGGCGGCCGCACAGGGGCCGAGTCCTGCGTCGATGACGGCCGCGGCGGCGTTTCCGTGCAGGGCGACCCGCAGGGCGTCGGGGATGGCCCGGTGGATGCCGGTGGCGATCAGCGGGTGTACGAACTCCAGGCCTTCCTGGGTCTGTTCACCCGATCCGGACAGGATGCGGGCGTCGCGCAGCCGTCCGGTGGCGACGACCGCCTCCTCGGTGCCGAGCCCGGCGACCCGGGCGGCGAGGTCCTGCGGGATGGCGGTGCCGAGGACGGCGCAGGCCCAGGCGAAGCGGACGGTGGAGGGGCCCAGGCTGTGCAGGCGGGCGACGAGCCCGCTGCCGCGCTGAGCGGCGGCGAGGTCGCGCAGCAGGGGGGCGCTGGCCGAGGTGGGTGCGAGCCCCTTGTCCCGTACCTTCGCGGTGAGTTCGACGGCTTCGAAGGGGTTGCCGGTGGTGACGGCCCAGGCCTCCCGGCAGAAGGCGGCGTCGGCGTGCCCGCCGACGGCCTCGCGGACCAGGGTGCAGACGGCGTCCTCGGTGAGCGGCGCCAGGGTCAGCGGGCGGTGTCCGGCGCGGCCGGGCAGCGTACGGAAGGCCTCGGCGTGCGCGGGCAGTTCGTCGGGGCGGTAGGCGACCACGAGGAGCAACGGGAGGTGTTCGGCGCGCGGGGCGAAGGCGGCGAGCCAGCCGAGGGATTCGGGGTCGGCCCAGTGGGCGTCGTCGAGGACGAGGGCGACGGGGGCGCGCTGCACGATGAGGTGGGTCAGGACCCAGTCGAGTCCGTCGCGCAAGCCCTGGGGGTCGGGCGGGGGGCCCTGTTCGGGGGCGCACAGGCCGAGGGCGGGGCCGACGATGGAGTACCAGCTGCCGAGGACGGCGCGCAGTTCCTCGTCGGGGGCGCCGGCCAGTTGGGGCTGGATGAGCTGGCGGGCGACGTGGAAGGGCTGGTTCTGCTCCTGTTCGCCGCCGCGGGCCGCGAGGACGGTGCAGGCCTTGGCGTGGGAGCGGCGGCGGACTTCGGCGAGGAGGGTGGTCTTGCCGAGTCCGGCCGGCCCGGAGAAGGCCAGCAGGGCTCCGTCGGCGTCGGGGCCGGTGAGCAGTTCCAGGGCCTCGTCGACGGTGGCGAGTTCCGTCTCGCGTTCCAACATCGCGCGCCGTATGCGGGTCCGGCGGTCCGTCATGGCTGGTACCCCCCAGGCCGGTTCGGGGGATCAGCGTACGCCCGCGCACGGCGCCCGGCAGCCCGCTGCGGGAAAGAATCCGATCTTCTTCTCCCGGGTGCCGCGGTACCGGTAGGGGCGCGCGCGGCGCGGGTACGGGGCTGCGCGCGGCGCGGGGCTTGCCCTGCCGCTGCACTGCTTCGTGGCCGGCTCGGTGGCGGCGCTCGCGGCGGCGCTGGGCGAGCCCTGGCGCTGGTGGTGGTCCTGGGTACGACGGCCGACGGCTGGGGCCCGGTGGAGCCGGTGTGGACGTTGGTCATCGCGGCGCGGTGGCCGCTGCTGGTGGAACGGCTGCGGCCGCACCCGGCAGCCCCGGCTCAGCCGTCCTCGTAGAGCCGCCGGTGCCACCAGGCGTACGGGTTGCCCCTCCAGTCCGTCCGGTGCGCGGCCGGCGGATCCGGGTCGGGAAGGGTGCGGCGGCGGAACTCCGCGTCCAGCCGGGCCAGTACGCGGCCCAGGGCGACCCGGGCCCCCGGCGGCAGGGCCCGGTAGGCGTCGGCCAGCTCGTCGCGGACCACGGCCACGTCGTCGCGCGCGCAGCCGGGGCAGGCCGGGCACTCCGAGGCTGCCGGTCGAAGCCGGTCGCCGGGGCGGTCCAGGAAGGCCCGGTACGACACCAGCAGGATCAGGAGGTCGGCCGCGTCCGGGCAGGTCAGCGCCCAGTGGGCTTCCGCGCTCGCGGCGGGCGGGAGCCGGTCCAGCGGGGGCAGCTCGCGCGCCCAGGCGGGCGCGCGGCGCCCCCCGTACGTCCCTCGTTCGGCGCGCAGGGCGCCGGGCCGGCTACGCGGCATCGCCCTTTCGGCGGATGATCGTCATGCGGGCCATTGTGACGGGGCGGCTCCCGGACCGCAACGGCTTTCCCGGTACGGCCACGGACCGCGCGGCCCCGCCGCCCCGCCACTCCGCCGCGGGATCGGCGCGGCCACGGCACTAGGTCAGGTCGAACTCCCCGCCCCGCGCGTTCAGGACGAACTTGTGCCACTCGTCCGGCGCGAAGATCAGCGAAGGGCTTTCGGGGCGCTCGCTGTTGCGCATCGCGATGAACCCCTCGACGAAGGCGATCTGGACGTCGCCCCCTCCCCGGCTGGTGGACTGCCAGTCCGCCTCGCTGAGATCGAGATCCGGCTTGCCCCAGCCGGCCAGGGCCTGCGAAGTCATGCTCTCGGCCACGTGCGTGCTCCTCCCGGTACGTCGTCCCGGGGCAAGGTTAACCATCGCAAGGGGTGCCGCACAGGCCACGGTGAGTCACTCGTGGTCGGTTCGGCACCCTTGCGCGGAGGCGGACTTCCGGTCGGGAGGCGGCTTCGCCCGCTCAGGAAGCCGGTTGCTCCGCGCCCACCAGCCACATCGAGAAGAACTGCGCACCGCCGCCGTACGCGTGTCCCATGGCCCGGCGGGCGTCCGGCACCTGGTGCTCGCCGGCCTGGCCCCGGACCTGGAGCGCCGCCTCCGCGAACCGGATCATGCCGGAGGCGCCGATCGGGTTGGTGGACAGGACTCCGCCCGACGGGTTCACCGGGAGGTCCCCGTCGAGTTCGGTGACCCCGGCCTCGGTGAGTTTCCAGCCCTCGCCCTCCTCCGCGAAGCCGAGGTTCTCCAGCCACATGGGCTCGTACCAGGAGAACGGGACGTACATCTCGACCGCGTCGATCTCGCGGCGCGGGTCGGTGATCCCCGCCTGCCGGTAGACGTCGGCCGCGCAGTCCTTGCCGGCCTGCGGGGACACGAAGTCCTTGCCCGCGAACAGCGTCGGCTCGCTGCGCATCGCCCCGCCGTGCACCCAGGCCGGCGGTTTCGGCGAACGGGCCGCGCCCGCCCGGTCGGTGAGGATCATCGCGCACGCGCCGTCGGAGGACGGGCAGGTCTCGGAGTACCTGATCGGGTCCCACAGCATCGGCGAGGCCTGGACCTTCTCCAGGGTGATGTCGTGCTCGTGCAGGTGCGCGTAGGGGTTCTTCAGCGCGTTGCGGCGGTCCTTGTAGGCCACGAGCGAGCCGACCGTGTCGGGCGCGCCGGTACGCCGCATGTACGCCCGTACGTGCGGGGCGAAGAAGCCTCCCGCGCCCGCCAGCAGCGGCTGCTGGAAGGGGACGGGAAGCGACAGGCCCCACATCGCGTTGGATTCGGACTGCTTCTCGAACGCGAGGGTGAGGACCGTACGGTGGACGCGCGCCGCCACCAGGTTGGAGGCGACGAGCGTCGTGGATCCGCCGACCGAACCGGCCGTGTGGACACGGAGCATGGGCTTGCCGACCGCGCCGAGGGCGTCCGCCAGGTACAGCTCCGGCATCATCACGCCCTCGAAGAAGTCGGGGGCCTTGCCGATGACGACCGCGTCGATGTCCGCCCAGGTCAGCTCGGCGTCCGCGAGGGCGCGCGAGGCGGCCTCGCGGACCAGTCCGGCGATGGAGACGTCGTGCCGGGCGGCGACGTGCTTGGTCTGGCCGATCCCGACGATCGCGACCGGCTCCTTGCCCGACGTGCTCATACGGGGTCCCCTTCCAGGACGGCGACCAGGTTCTGCTGGAGGCAGGGGCCGGAGGTGGCGTGCGCGACGGCCCGGTGGGACTCGCCGCGGTGGATCCGGGCGGCCGCCTCACCGATCCGGATCAGGCCCGCGGCCATGACCGGATTGGCGGCGAGGGCACCGCCCGAGGGGTTGACGGCCACGTCCTCGCCGAGCCCGAGGGCCTTGCGGAGCACGACCTCCTGGGAGGAGAACGGTGCGTGCAGTTCCGCCGTGTCCACCGGTGCTTCGAACACCCCGGCCTGCTCGGCGGCGATCCGGGTGGACGGGGAGTCGGTGAGGTCGCGCAGACCCAGGCCGTGCGCCTCGATGCGGTGGTCGATTCCGGTGATCCAGGCGGGCCGTTCGCACAGCCGCCGCGCCACGTCGCCCGCGGCGAGGATCACGGCGGCCACGCCGTCGCCGATGGGCGGGCAGTCCCCGGTGCGCAGTGGCCGGACCTGGTAGCCGCCCTGCGGGACGGCGCCGCTGAGCTGGGCGTGCGGGTTGGCCTCGGCGGCGGCCCGGCTGCGCGCGCCGATGGCGGCGAGGGCGGGCTCGTCGGTCTCCCCCGCGTCGATGAGGGCCTGCGCCTGGAGGGCGGCGAGGGCCACCGCGTCGGGCCAGAGCGGGGCGAGGTAGTACGGGTCGAGCTGCCGGGTCAGCACGTCCCGTACCGATCCGGGCGAGGACTTCCCGTACGAGTAGACGAGCGCGGTGTCGGCCTCGCCGGTCTGGATCTTGACCCAGGCCTCGTAGAGGGCCCAGGCGCCGTCCATCTCGACGTGGGACTCGGAGATCGGCGGCCAGGCGCCGACCCCGTCGAGGGCCATGGTGAAGGAGAAGGCCCGGCCGGCCAGGTAGTCGCTGGAGCCCGAGCAGGTGAAGCCGATCTCGGTGGCCTTCAGGCCGGTCCGCGCCAGCACCTGGTGCAGGACGGGCATGACCATCTCGACTTCGCTGAGCTCGTCGGTGCGGCGCAGGTGGTCGCTCTGCGCGAACGCGACGACGGCCACCTCGCGTGCGTGCCTGCTCGTCCTGGGCATCAGATGAGCTCCTTGTACGCGTCGTAGTCCGCGTCCGGTTCGCCGGTGGGGCGGTAGTGGTCGGGGTAGCGGCCGCCTTCGCTCCACACGGGCTCGACGCGCAGGCCCATGCGGACCTGGTCGTACGGGATGCCCCCGATCCGGCCGTGGAGGGCGAGGCCGGCGCCGTCGAGGGCGATGTGGGCGTAGACGTACGGCACCTCGATGTCGAGGTTGCGTGCCTTGATGTTGACGATGCAGTAGGTGGTGACGGTGCCGGCCGGGCCGACCTCGACGTGGTCGGTGGTGGCGACCCCGCAGGTGGGGCAGGCGCCGCGCGGGGGGACGTACACCTTGTGACAGGAGGGGCAGCGCTCGCCGACGGTCTTGCGCTCGGAGAGGGCGTTGATGTACGCGGTCTGGGCGCGGCCGGGGCTGTACGTGTAGTCGAGGCGGGCCTCGGCGACGATGCCGGTGACGGGGTCGGCGAAGGCGCCGTCGTGCGGGGCGGCCGCCCCGGCGGCTGGGCCCTCGTACGGCTCGAAGCAGGCGATGTCGGTGATCGCGCCGGACCGGTCCGCGGCCCAGCGGATCCGCACGCGCATGCCGGTGCGCACGGCGTCGGGGCCGGGGGCGTCGAGGGCGTGCAGGAGAGCGGTGTCGGCGCCGTCGAGCTTGACCAGCGCCCAGGCGAAGGGGGTGTCCAGGGGCTGGTTCGGGCGGGGAGCGTCGTTCCAGGCCCAGGTGGTGACGGTCCCGGTCGCTCCGACCTCGACGAGCTCGCGGATCTCCTCGGCGGTGACGGGGTCGTACTCGACGGGCGGAACCATCACCGCTCCGTCGCAGGTCCGCACCCCGAGGACGACGCGCTCGCGCAACCCGGTGAGGAAGGCGGACTGAACCGGTCCGAGCGACCGGGTGAAGGGGAACTCGACGACGAGCGGCGCACGAAGCACCTCGGGCGGCGACGCGGCGGTCATGGGCGACTCTCCGATGGTTGGGAACGGCACGTTTCAACGCGGGGCCACGTTCAGGGCATATGCAGCCCCGCCGGCGTTTGAGGCGCGGGGTCCGGGGCGGAGCCCCGGCGGCGGCGCCGGGCCGGCTACTCCCGGCGGTACACCGCGGGCCGCTTCTCCGCGAAGGCGCGCGCGCCTTCCTTGGCGTCGGCGGTGTCGAAGACCGGCCAGCCCCGCAGCAGCTCCGCCGCAAGCCCCTCCGTCTCCGTCAGCTCCGCGGCCTCGTACACCGAGGCCTTGACGGCCTCCACCGCCAACGGCCCGCACGCGTTGACCCGTTCCGCGATCTCCAGCGCCGCCTCCAGGGCGGTCCCGTCCGGCACCACCCGCCCCACGAGACCGATCCGCGCCGCCTCCTCGGCCGTGTACGGCCGCCCGGTCAGCAGCATCTCCAGCGCGTGCGTGCGCGGGACCTGCCGCGGCAGCCGCACCGTGGAGCCGCCGATGGGGAACAGGCCCCGCTTGACCTCGAAGAGACCGAAGGTCGCCCCCGCGGCCGCGACCCGGATGTCCGTGCCCTGCAGGATCTCCGTCCCGCCGGCCACGCAGTACCCCTCCACCGCCGCGATCACCGGCTTGCGCGGCCGGTGGTGGCGGAGCATCGCCTTCCAGTGCAGGTCGGGGTCGGCCTTGAGCCGGTCCCGGTACTGATCGCCCGCCATGCCCTTGCCGGCCAGCGCCTTCAGGTCCATGCCGGCGCAGAAGTCGCCGCCCGCGCCGGTCAGGACCACCGAGCGGATCTCGTCGTCGGCGTCCGCCTCCAGCCACCCGTCGTACAGCCCCACCAGCAGCGGCAGCGAGAGCGCGTTCTTCGCCTCGGGCCTGTTCATGGTGAGCACCAGCGTCGCGCCGTGGCGTTCCACGGTCAGGTGTTCCGTCCCACCCATTGCCGTCCTCCCGTCTCAAGACCTAGAACAGGTTGCAGTAGGTGCGGGTGCAGTTCAATAGTTTCCTGACACCCAGTCAGATTTATTGGACGGCGCCCTTCCCACTTGGGATCGGCGGCGCTCTAATGACCGCCGAGCAGAGCAGCCATGGGCTCAGCCATGGGAGCTTCCAGGGTCAGGAGGACCGGTGGAGTACAACCTTGCCGACCTGTTCGAGTCGGTCGTGGACGTGGTTCCGGACCGCGAGGCCCTCGTGTACGTGGACCACCCCGGGACCGGCGCCGAGCACCGCCTCACGTACGCGGAGCTGGACGCGGCGGCGAACCGCGTCGCGCACCACCTGCTCGACAGCGGACTGAAGGCCGGCGAGCACCTGGGCCTGCACCTCTACAACGGCATCGAGTACCTGCAGACGGTGCTGGCCTGCCTGAAGGCCCGCCTGGTGCCGGTGAACGTGAACTACCGGTACGTGGAGGAGGAGCTGGTCTACCTCTACAACGACGCCGACCTCGCGGCGCTGGTCTTCGAGGGCGAGTTCACGGAGCGGGTGGCGGCCGCGCTGCCGCAGACGACGGGGCTGCGGCACCTGATCCGGGTCGGCTCCGCCCCCGAGGGCGCGCCGGAGCCCTCGGTCGCACCGATCGCGTACGCCGACGCGGAGGCGGCCGGATCGCCGGAGCGGGGCTTCACGCCCCGTTCGCCCGACGACCTGTTCATCATCTACACCGGCGGTACGACCGGCATGCCCAAGGGCGTGATGTGGCGGGCCGAGGACCTGTTCTTCGCGGGCCTCTTCGGCGGCGAACCGTCGGGCGAGCCGGTCAAGCGGCCCGAGGAGCTGGCCGAGCGGGTCGCGGCGCGCGGCGCCGGGCTCACCTTCTTCCCGGCTCCCCCGCTGATGCACGGCACGTCCACGCTGACCTCGTTCATCGCCTTCAACTACGGCCAGCGGGTGGTCATCCACCGCAAGTACGCGCCGGAAGAGGTGCTGCGCACGATCGAGAAGGAGAAGGTGTCGAGCGTGTCGCTGGTCGGCGACGCGATGCTGCGCCCGCTCATCGACGCCCTGAACGGCCCGCTCAAGGGGACGGACCTGTCGTCCCTGTTCAGCGTCTCCTCGTCCGGGGCGATCATGTCGGAGACCGTACGGGCCGAGTTCCAGCGGCTCGTGCCGCATGTGATGCTCCTGAACAACTTCGGGTCCTCCGAGTCCGGATCCAACGGCCGGGCGACCAACGACTCCGGCCCGGAGAAGGGCTTCCGTCTGGAGGTCAACGACCGTACGCAGGTGGTCGACCCGGTGACGCACGAGCCGGTGCCGGTGGGCGAACCGGGACGGCTCGCGCAGCGCGGCCACGTCCCGCTCGGCTACTACAACGACCCGGCCAAGACCGCCGAGACCTTCTTCCAGAAGGGCACGGAGCGCTGGGTACTGCTCGGCGACATGGCGACCGTGGACGATCAGGGCATCGTCACGGTGCTGGGGCGCGGCTCGCAGTGCATCAACACGGGCGGCGAGAAGGTGTATCCGGAGGAGGTCGAGCAGGCACTGAAGTCCCACCCGGACGTGTACGACGCCCTGGTGGCCGGGGTCCCCGACGCGACCTGGGGCAACCACGTGGCCGCGGTGGTCCAGATCCGGGCGGGCGCGCCGGAACCGACCCTGGACGACATCCAGACCCACTGCCGCACCAAGCTGGCGGGCTACAAGATCCCGCGTCAGCTGGTCATCGCCCCCGCCATCCAACGCTCCCCGAGCGGAAAGGCGGACTACCGCTGGGCGAAGACGGTGGCTGCTGAGGCGGAGGCGGACGCGAGCCGCTGACCCCGCCGCGGGCGCGGCAGATCCAGCCTCGCCGGCGTTCGAGGCGCGGGGTCTGGGACGGAGCCCCCCCGAGGAGGATCGACCGATCACTCGTTCGAGTCATTGATTTGCCCGCCGGGGTCCGGCAATCTACCGAATGATCGGTCGGTTTCCTGAGTGGGGTGACGGCATGAGTGCGTACGCGGATGTCCAGGACGACGGCGAGCGGCTGAGCGCCGACGAGCTGGCCGCCCTCCAGTTGGCCCGGCTGCGCGCGACCCTGCGCCGCGCGTACGAGCACGTGCCCTTCTACCGGCACGCCTTCGACAAGGCCGGCCTGCACCCCGACGACTGCCGCTCCCTTGCCGATCTCGCCCTGTTCCCCTTCACGGCCAAGGCGGATCTGCGCGACCAGTACCCCTTCGGGATGTTCGCCGTGCCCCGCTCCGAGGTGCGGCGCGTCCACGCCTCCAGCGGCACCACCGGCCGGCCGACCGTCGTCGGGTACTCCGAGGCCGATCTGTCCGTGTGGGCCGATGTCGTCGCCCGGTCGATCCGCGCCGCCGGCGGCAGACCGGGCCAGATCGTGCACATCGCCTACGGGTACGGCCTGTTCACCGGCGGCTTGGGCGCGCACTACGGCGCGGAGCGCCTCGGCTGTACGGTCGTGCCCGCGTCGGGCGGGATGACCGACCGCCAGGTCCGGCTGATCCAGGACTTCCGGCCGGAAGTGATCATGGTGACCCCCTCCTACATGCTGACCCTGCTGGACGAGATGGAACGCCAGGGCATCGACCCCCGCTCCACGTCCCTGCGTACGGGGATCTTCGGCGCGGAGCCGTGGACCGAGGCGATGCGCCGGGAGATCGAGGAGCGGCTCGGCATCGACGCGGTGGACATCTACGGCCTGTCCGAGGTCATGGGCCCCGGCGTGGCGCAGGAATTCGCCGCGACCAAGGACGGGCTGCACATCTGGGAGGACCACTTCCTGCCCGAGGTGGTGGATCCGCTGACCGGCGCGGTGCTGCCGGAGGGCGAGCCCGGGGAGCTGGTGTTCACCTCGCTGACCAAGGAGGCCATGCCCGTCATCCGCTACCGCACCCGCGATCTGACCCGGCTGCTGCCCGGCACGGCCCGGCCGGCCTTCCGCCGGATGGAGAAGATCACGGGCCGCAGCGACGACATGATCATCCTGCGGGGGGTGAACCTCCATCCGACGCAGATCGAGGAAGTGCTCCTGCGGACCCCTGGGCTGGCTCCGCACTTCCAGCTGCGGCTGACCCGGGAAGGCCGGATGGACGCCCTGACCGTACGGGTGGAGGCGCGCCGGGAATGCGACGCGGACCGCCGGGAGGCCGCGGCGGCCGCCGTGGTGCGGGCGGTCAAGGAGGGGATCGGGGTGTCCGTCCGGGTGGAGGTGGTGGATCCGGAGACCTTGGAGCGCTCCGTGGGCAAGATCAAGCGGCTGGTGGACCTCCGGGCGAGCTGAAACCACCCCTTCGGGCCCACTTCGGTGCGCCTCCCGGGAGCCGGCGGGCCCGTCCGGGTAGGTGATGGGGCGTGACCTCGATCATCCGGCGCATCCACGACCGGCTCCAGGGCTCCCCCGCCGGGCTGGCCTGGAGCCGTGGCCGGGAGATGGAGCTGATGCACCGGGCGATGGGCTTCGCGGCCCTCGGCTTCCTCACCCTGGTGCCGCTGCTGGTGGTCGTGGCGGCCGCCGCGCCCGGCAGTGGTTCGGGCTTCGGCCGGTGGCTCGGGCAGGCGCTCGGGGTGACGCACTCCTCGCGGGAGCGCGTCGAGGTGCTGTTCGGCGCCGCCGATCTCGCCCTCGAACGGACCACGGCCTTCGGCCTGGCCGCCCTGGCCGTCTTCGGGCTGACCTTCGGCTCCGCCGTGCAGACCGGGTACGAGAAGGTGTGGGACCTCCCGACGGCCCGCTGGCACACCATGTGGCGGCACGTCATCTGGCTCGCCCTGCTGGTCTGCTACCTCGCGCTGCTCGTGATCATCCCCTCCCCGTCGGACGACGCGACCGGCACGGTGCTGGGCACCACCGGCGACGTCATCGGCACCTGCCTGTTCTTCTGGAGCTCCCAGCGCCTGCTCCTCGGCGGCCGGGTCCGCTGGCGCGCCCTGCTCCCGGGGGCGGCCGCCACCAGCGTCGGTCTGCTGGGCCTGCGGATCTTCTCGCAGCTGGTGTTCTCGCCCCTGATCGCCTCCAACGCCGTGACCTACGGCCCCTTCGGCACCCTCCTGGTGGTCCAGTCCTGGCTGGTCGGAGTCGGCTTCGTGGTCTACGGCGGGGCACTGGTCGGCCGGCTGGTGCACGAATCCCTCACCCTGCGGCGCCTCCACCACAGCGGACTCGTCCCCACCGACGACTCCGGTTCTCATGATCCGAGACCGGGCTGACCGAGCGGGACGGCACGCGGCAGGATGATCACGTACGGACCCGCAAGACCCGTCACGCACAGGGGGATTGATGACTTCGCAGGACACGGCGAACCGGACCGCCGACACCGGACGGGTCTGGCTGATCACCGGCGCCTCCTCCGGCTTCGGCCGGACGCTGACCGAGGCCGCGCTCGCGGCAGGTGACACCGTCGCCGCGGCGGCCCGCCGCCCCGCCTCGCTCGGCGACCTGGCCGCCGCGCACCCGGACCGGCTGCTGCCGCTCGCCGTCGACGTCACGGACACGGCCCGCGCCGAGGCCGTCATCGCCGAGGTCGTGGGCCGCTTCGGCCGGATCGACGTGCTCGTCAACAACGCCGGGCGGGGTCTGATCGGCGCCGTCGAGGAGACCTCCGACGCCGAACTCCGGGACCTGATGGAACTGCACTTCTTCGGCCCCGCCGCGCTCACCCGCGCCGCGCTGCCGTACATGCGGGCGCGCGGGACCGGCGCCGTGGTGCAGATGAGCAGCATGGGCGGGCGGCTCTCCTTCCCGGGCGTCGGGGCGTACTCGGCGACCAAGTTCGCCCTGGAAGGCCTGACCGAGGCACTCGCCGGCGAGGTCGCCGCCTTCGGCATCAAGGCCCTGATCGTCGAGCCGGGCTCGTTCCGGACGGGCTTCGCGGGCGGGGCCGCGCTCCGGCAGACCGCCACCGTCCTGCCGGCCTACGAGGACACCGTCGGCGCGGTGCGCACGGGCCTCCCGGACAGCGACGGCCGGCAGCCCGGCGACCCGGTCAAGGCGGCCGCCGCGATCCTCGCCGCGCTGGACGCCGAGCACACCCCGCTGAGGCTCGCGCTCGGCAATGACGCCCTCGACGCGATCCTCACCCACGCGAACGCCGCCCGCGCTGAGGCCCGTGCCTGGGAATGCGTCAGCCGGGGCACCGACTTCGACGCCTGAGGCCCCGGCGCGGCCGCGAAGCGGAACCCCGGGATACCGAACGGGATGTTGACAGATCCTCGGGTCGCCTGCGTGAGTGTGAGGGCACGGACGAACCACCTGCCTCGCGGGCAACCAGCCCCGTCCGCAGGCCACTTGGGAGGCATGTTGCAACTCCGCACCCGCCCGGCCCTCCGTCGCGCCGCCCTCACCGGGGCCGTGCTGCTCGCCGCCACCGCCGCGATACCGCAGGCCGAGGCCGCTGCCGCCGGGGACCACGGCCCGTCCGGCGGCGGCCTGTCCGCCGTCATCCGCTACACCGAGAACGGCATCCCGCACATCCTGGCCCAGGACTACGCCCACCTCGGCTTCGGTACCGGCTGGGCCCAGGCCGCCGACCAGGTCTGCGTGCTCGCCGACGGGTTCCTGACCGTCTCCGGCGAGCGCTCGCGCTGGTTCGGCCCCGACTCGGCGCCCGACGGCTCGCTGTCCTCCGCCACCCGCAACCTCTCCAGCGACCTGTACTTCAAGGGCGTCCGCGAGTCCGGCGCCGTCGAAAACCTCCTGGCCACCCCGGCCCCGTCCGGCCCGAGCCGGGACCTCAAGGAGCTGATGCGCGGCTGGGCGGCCGGCTACAACGCCTGGCTCGCCCAGAACAAGATCACCGATCCGGCCTGCAAGGGCGCCAAGTGGGTCCGCCCGGTCACCGCCACCGACGTGGCCGCCCGCGGGTTCGCCGTCTCGGTGCTCGGCGGCCAGGGCCGCGGCATCGACGGCATCACGGCGGCCCGGCCGCCGGGCAGCGCGGCCCTCGCCCCGGGCGGCCAGGACATCGACCCCGCCGCGGCGGCCGAAGCGGCCCGGGAGTTCTTCGACACCACCCGCTACGACATGGGCTCCAACGCGGTGGCCTTCGCCGGCTCCACGACCGCGAACGGGAGCGGTCTGCTGCTCGGGAACCCGCACTACCCCTGGCAGGGCGGCCGCCGGTTCTGGCAGTCGCAGCAGACCATACCCGGCGAACTGAACGTCTCGGGCGGCTCCCTGCTGGGCACCGCCGTGGTGAACATAGGCTTCAACGAGAAGGTCGCCTGGAGCCACACGGTCGCCACCGGCACCCCCGTCAACCTGCACCAGCTCACCCTCGACCCGGCCGACCCGACCGCCTACCTGGTGGACGGCAAGCCCGAGCGGATGACCGAGCGGAAGGTCAGCGTCCAGGTCGCGGGCGGCGCGCCCGTCGTCCGCAGCCAGTGGTGGACCCGCTACGGGCCCGTGGTCACGGGCCTCGGCCCGGGCCTGCCGCTTCCCTGGACCGCGGGCACGGCGTACGCGCTGAACGATCCCAACGCGCTGAACCTGCGCGGCTCCGACACCGCCCTCGCCATGGGCAGGGCCCGCTCGGTCGCCGGTGTCCAGGACGCGCTCAGGCGCACTCAGGGGCTGCCCTGGGTCAACACGGTCGCCGCGGACTCGGCCGGCGGCACCCTCTTCACCCAGTCCCAGGTGCTCCCCCGGATCACGGACGAACTCGCCGCCCGCTGCTCGACCCCGCTCGGCAGGGCGACGTACCCCGCCTCGGGGCTCGCCGTCCTGGACGGTTCGCGCGGCGACTGCGCGCCGGGCTCGGACCCGGACGCCGTACAGCCGGGCGTCTTCGGCCCGGGGAAGGCGCCGACCCTGCGGGACGCCCCGTACGCCGAGAACTCCAACGACAGCGCCTGGCTGGCCAACGCCGACCGGCCGCTGACCGGCTACGAGCGGATCTGGGGCAATGTCGACGCCCCGCGCTCGCTGCGCACCAGGGGCGCGGTCGAGGACGTGGCGGCGATGGCCGCCAAGGGCGGACTGACCGTGGCCGACCTGCAGGAGCAGCAGTACGCGAACCGGGTCCCGGCCGGTGACCTGGCGGCGGCCGACGCGGCCAAGGCCTGCGCGGCCCTGCCCGGCGGCACGGCGACGGCGAGCGACGGCAGCACGGTGGACGTCTCGGCGGCCTGCGGGGTACTGGCCGGCTGGGACCGTACGGCCGACAGCGCCAGCCGCGGGGCCCTGCTCTTCGACCGCTTCTGGCGCCGGCTGACCTCGACCACCGCGGCCAAGGACCTGTGGCTCGTGCCGTTCTCGGCGGCGGATCCGGTACGGACTCCCCGTACGCTCAACCAGGCGGCGCCCGGGATCGGGCGGGCGCTCGCGGACACGGCCCTGGAGTTCGCGGCGGCCGGGATCGCGCCGGACGCGCCGCTCGGCGAGCACCAGTTCGTGGTGCGCGGCGGGCAGCGGCTGCCGGTGGGCGGCGGGACGGAGGCCCTGGGGGTCTGGAACAAGATCGAGGCCCCGTGGAACGCGGCGGCCGGCGGCTACCCGGAGGTCGTGCACGGCTCCAGCCACATCCAGGCGGTCGGCTGGGACGGCGGGCGCTGCCCGGTGGCGCGCACGCTGCTGACGTACGGCCAGTCCTCGAACCCGGGCTCGCCGTACTACGCGGACCAGACCCGGCTCTTCTCGCAGGAGCGCTGGGTCACGGCGCGGTTCTGCGAACGGGACATCCTCACCTCGCCGGGGCTGAAGGTGGTCTGGCCGCGCGAGCGGCGCTGACCTGGACCCGGGCCCCCCGTCGCGAGCCGCGGCGGGGGCTCAGGGGCTCACCGCCAGGAAGAGGTACGCGGCCAGCAGGACGATGTGCACACCGCCCTGGAGCAGGGTGGCGCGGCCGGGCACGATGGTGAGGGCGCTGACCACCACGGTCAGCGCGAGCAGCACCATGTGGATCGGGCCGAGACCCAGCAGCAGCGGGCCGGAGAGCCAGATCGAGGCCAGAGCGATGGCCGGGATGGTCAGGCCGATGCTCGCGATGGCGGAGCCGTAGGCCAGGTTGAGGCTGGTCTGGACGCGGTCGCGGCGGGCCGCGCGGACGGCGGCGAGGGTTTCGGGGGCCAGGACGAGCAGGGCGATGATCACTCCGACGACGGCGTTGGGCAGGCCCGCGTTGGCGACTCCGCGCTCGATGGTCGGGGAGACGGCCTTGGCGTTGCCGACGACCGCGACCAGAGCGACCAGCAGCAGGCCGAGACTGATCAGGGCGGCCTTGGCGGTGGGCGGCGCGGCGTGGTCGTCCTCCTCGCCCGCGGCGGCGGCCGCCGCGGCTTTGGCGGCCTCCTCGCGGCGCCGCGAGGTGTCCACGGGCAGGAAGTAGTCCCGGTGGCGCACGGTCTGGACGGCGATGAACAGCCCGTAGAGGGCGATCGAGGCGCCCGCCGCGAAGGCGAGTTGGGCGGTGGAGAACTCCGGGCCGGGCTTCGTGGTGGTGAAGGTGGGCAGCACGAGGCTGAGTACGGCGAGGGTCGCGACGGTGGCGAGGGCCGCACCGGAACCCTCGGCGTTGAAGACGGCGACGCGGTTGCGCAGCGCCCCGACGAGCAGGGACAGGCCGACGATGCCGTTGCAGGTGATCATCACGGCGGCGAAGACGGTGTCCCGGGCGAGCGAGGCGGTCTTGTCGCCGCCGTCGGCCATCAGGGTGACGATGAGGGCCACTTCGATGACGGTGACGGCGACGGCGAGGACGAGGGAGCCGAAGGGTTCGCCGACCCGGTGCGCGACGACCTCGGCGTGGTGCACGGCCGCCAGGACCGCCCCCGCGAGGCAGAGGGCCACCAGGCCCACCGCGAAGGAGGGCAGGTCGCGTCCCCAGCTGAAGGCGAGCGCGACGAGCGCCACCACGGGGACCACGAGGGTCCAGTCGGTCAGGGGGGATCTGCGCGTTGCCGTACTCATATGAGCAAAGTTGCCAGAACTGTCCCGGATGTGCGGCACGCGCCGCGCATCCGGGGCTCTGACGTGGCACTTATCACTAAATTTCCGGGCGTGGCGGGCACCTCACATCGCGCGCTCGCGGCCCTCCCAGTACGGGTCGCGCAGCCTGCGCTTGTACAGCTTGCCGTTGGGGTCGCGCGGCATCGTCTCGATGAAGTCCACCGTCTTGGGCCGCTTGTAGCCGGCGAGCTGGCGCTCGCAGTGGTGGAGGATCTCCGCGGCCAGCGCGTCACCGGCCTCGAAGCCCTCCGCGGGCTCGATGACCGCCTTGACCTCCTCGCCCCAGGAGGCATGCGGGATGCCGAAGGCGGCGGCGTCCGCGACGGCCGGATGGGTGAGCAGGGCCGACTCGATCTCGGCCGGATAGATGTTGACCCCGCCCGAAATGATCATGTCGATCTTGCGGTCGCGCAGGAAGAGGTAGCCCTCCTCGTCCAGCAGCCCGAGGTCGCCGACGGTGAAGAAGTCGCCGATGCGGTTCTTCTTCGTCTTGCCCTCGTCCTTGTGGTAGCTGAAGCCGCCGGTGTTCATCTTGATGTAGACGGTGCCGAGTACGCCGGCGGGCAGCCGGTTGCCGTCGTCGTCGAAGACGGCCAGTTCGCTGATCGGCCAGGCCCTGCCGACCGTTCCCGGCTTCTTCAGCCAGTCCTCGGCCGTCGCGAAGGCCCCACCGCCCTCGCTCGCGGCGTAGTACTCCTCCACGCACCGGCCCCACCAGTCGATCATCGCCCGCTTGACGTGGTCGGGGCAGGGCGCGGCGCCGTGGATGGCGTGCCGCATGGAGGAGACGTCGTACGCGTCCTTGGTCTCCTGCGGGAGCGCGAGCAGCCGGTGGAACTGTGTCGGCACCATGTGGGTGTGCGTGCACGCGTGAGTGTCGATCAGGCGCAGCATCTCCTGCGGGGTCCACTTGTCCATCAGCACCAGCGGGTGGCCGATGTGCAGGGCGGCGCCCGCGAACTGCAGGACGGCCGTGTGGTAGAGCGGCGAGCAGACCAGGTGGACGTTGTCGTCGAAGGGGCGGATGCCGAAGATGCCGAGGAAGCCGCCGAGGTACGTCTCCTCGGGGAGCTTGCCGGGCAGCGGACGGCGGATGCCGCGCGGCCGGCCGGTGGTGCCGGAGGTGTAGTTCATGACCCAGCCGAGGGTGCGGCCCTCGGGGACGGCCGCGGGCTGCCCGTCGAGGAGTTCGCCGTACGCGCGGAAGCCCGCGACGGCTCCGACGGCGTAGCGGTGGCTCGCGGGCAGGCCCGCCTCGTCGGCCGCGGCGGCAGCGGCGTCGGCGAACCGCTCGTGGGCGATGAGGACCTTGGCACCCGAGTCGGACACGATCCAGGCGATCTCGGGGCCCACGAGGTGGTGGTTGACCGGGACGAGGTAGAAGCCGGCCTGGGCGGCGGCGAGGTAGGCGGTCAAGAACTCGACGCCGTTGGGGAGGACGACGGCGCAGACGTCGCCCTTCTCCAGACCGGCGGCGCGCAGGCCGTGGACGAGCCGGTTGACGTCGGCGTGCAGCCGCCCGGCGGACCACTCCTCACCCTCGGGGGTGACGAGGACGGTCCGTTCCGGGTCGGCGGCGGCCTGCGCCCAGAATCCATTGGTTTGCGTGTCGGACATGCTGCTCCCGCCTCTCAGGCTCGGCCGGCGATGCGGTTGATGCGGTCGATGGCGCGCTCGAAGCCGCCGGTGAGGTCGTCGAAGACGGCCTGGACGCTGCGTTCGGAGTTCATCCGGCCGACGATCTGGCCGACGGGCGTGCCGAGCAGCGGCTGGACCTCGTACTTCTGGATCCGGGAGACGGCCTCGGCGACGAGCAGCCCTTGCAGCGGCATGGGGAGCGCGCCGGGGCCCTCCGGGTCGTCCCAGGCGTCGGTCCACTCGGTGCGCAGCTGGCGGGCGGGCTTGCCGGTGAGGGCGCGGGAGCGGACGGTGTCGCCGGAGCCGGCCGCGAGGAGCTTCCCGGTGAGGGCCCGGGAGTGCAGGTCGGCCTCGGTGGTGGTGAGCCAGAGCGAGCCGAGCCAGGCGCCCTGGGCGCCGAGGGCGAGGCCCGCGGCGATCTGCTCGCCGCTGCCGATGCCGCCGGCGGCGAGGACGGGGAGCGGGGCGACGGCCTCGACGATCTCGGGGACCAGGACCATGGTGGCGATGTCGCCGGTGTGGCCGCCGGCCTCGTAGCCCTGGGCGACGACGATGTCGATGCCCGCCTCGGCATGGCGGCGGGCGTGCTTGGCGCTGCCGGCGAGGGCGGCGACGAGGACGCCGTGGTCGTGGGCGCGCGCGATGACGTCGGCGGGCGGGGAACCGAGGGCGTTCGCCAGGAGTTTGATGGGGTAGTCGAAGGCGACGTCGAGCTGGTTGCGGGCGACCTGCTCCATCCAGCCGGTGATGCGCCAGCCGGAAGCCTCGCCCTCGGCCAGCTCGGGCACGTGGTGCTTGGCGAGGGTGTCGCGGACGAAGTCGCGGTGGCCGGCCGGGATCATGGCCTCGATGTCGGCCTCGCTGATCCCGTCGACGGCCTTCTTGGCGGGCATGACGACGTCAAGGCCGTAGGGCTTGCCGTCGGTGTTGTCCTGCATCCAGTCGAGGTCGCGCTTGAGGTCGTCGGGGGCGGTGTAGCGCACCGCGCCGAGTACGCCGAAGCCGCCCGCGCGGGTGATGGCAGCGGCGACCGCCGGGAAGGGCGTGAAGCCGAAGATGGCGTGCTCGACTCCCAGTTTCTTGCTCAGCTCCGTCTCCATGGGCGGCAGGATGCCGCAGCCCGGCATCCGAGGGAAGAGATTTTCTGATGCAGTGTCAGATTCTTTACGGGCCGGTCGGTGCGGGGGTTGTCCGACGGGCGGGCAGATAGCTACTAACGTGCGGCAAATCCAGCCCCGCCGGCGATGGGGGCGCGGGGTCCGGGGCGGAGCCCCGGGAAACGGCGCCGCGGGCTGACTCGGACAGCGGACAGGAGGGCCGGACATGACAGCAGGTACGGGGGCGGACGGAACGGCGGGCAAGGCGGCGGGCAAGCTGGTGGCGAGCGAGGCGGCGGGCGAGGGACCGGCGGACGCGACCGCGCCCGGGGCAGCCGCCGGCGGCGGGCTGAGCCGGCGGCGCCTCGGCGCGCGGCTGCTCGCGCTCGGCGGGGTACTCGTCCTGCACGCCGCGCTCCCCGGCAGCGCCGGGGCCGCCGGCAATCCGGCCGAGCGGCGCGCACTCCAGGGACTGCGGCTGCGCTACGGCTCCGCACGCCAGGCCGGGCTGCTGGAGAAGCACCTGGAGGGGGTGGCGGACGAGGCGCGGCGGTTCCTCGGCCCCTCCCCCGAACACCCCTACTACGCGGGCGCCGTGGTCCTCGCCGGCCGGGGCCGGACGGTGGCCCTGCACCGTGCCATGGGCGACGCCGTCCGGTACGCGGACTACGACGGGCGCACCGACCGGGTCCGGGAGTTCCCGGCGGCCGAGCGGATCGCGATGGCCGAGGACACCGTCTTCGACCTGGCCTCGCTGACCAAGCTGTTCACCTCCCTGCTCGCCGTACAGCAGATGGAGCGGGGCCGCCTGGAGCTGGAGGCTCCGGTGTGCCGGTATCTGGCGGAGTTCGTAGGGGGCGGCAAGGAGGTCGTCACGGTCCGGCAGCTGCTCACGCACACCTCGGGGCTGCGCTCGTGGGCGCCCTTCTACCAGGAGTCCACCCGCGAGGGGCAGCTGCGGCTGCTGTGGTCGGTGAGGCCGCAGGAGACTCCCGGGACCGTGTACCGGTACTCGGACCTCAACCTCATCGCGCTCCAGCTGCTCTTGGAACGGATCACCGGCCGCACTTTGGATGCCCTGCTCCACGACGAGATCACCGCTCCACTCGGGATGCACCGCACTCGTTACAACCCACCGCTCTCCTGGCGCCGCGTCATCGCCGCCACCGAGGTGCAGCGACCGCCCTGGTCCGGCCTGGACCGCGGGCTGGTCTGGGGCGAGGTCCACGACGAGAACGCCCACGCCCTGGGCGGGGTCGCCGGCCACGCCGGCATCTTCGGCACCGCCTGGGACCTGGCCGTCCTCGCCCGCACCCTCCTCGACGGC
Source organism: Streptomyces sp. NPDC060031 (assembly GCF_042736805.1). Classification (NCBI taxonomy): domain Bacteria; kingdom Bacillati; phylum Actinomycetota; class Actinomycetes; order Kitasatosporales; family Streptomycetaceae; genus Streptomyces; species Streptomyces sp. NPDC060031. The sequence continues at coordinate 76,517 of NZ_JBHWVM010000011.1, read as the reverse complement.
GGCGCCTACGCCGGCAGGCGCATCCTGCGCCCCGCCTCCGTCGAGCTGCTCTTCACCGACTACAACACCGCCTTCCCCGGCGATGACCACGGCCTCGGCTTCGAGCTCTACCAGCACTGGTACATGGGCGCGATGGCCACCCCGCACTCCGCCGGCCACACCGGCTTCACCGGCACCTCCCTCGTCCTGGACCCCTCCACCGACTCCTTCCTGATCCTGCTCGGCAACTCCGTACACCCCGTGCGGACCTGGCGGGCCGGCAGCGCACCCCGCGTCGCGGTCGGCAACCGCTTCGCCCGCGCCGTCCCGGTCCGTACGAGGCACGGCGGCCCGGCCTGGTACTCGGGCATGGAGACCGGCGGCCACGGCACCCTCACCCTGCCCCCGCTGACCCCGGCCGGTGCCGCGGCCCGGCTGCGCTGCGCGGTGTGGTGGGACACCGTGCCCGGCGACGGCGCCCTCCACCTGGAGGCCTCGCCCGACGGGGAAACCTGGCAGCCGCTGCCGTTCAGCACCGTGCGCACCATCGGCGGGACCGCCGAACAGTGGCCGCTCGGCTCCGCGTCCGGCTGGTCGGGGCGCATCTGGCACCGCCTCGAAGCCCCGCTCGCCGACTGGGCCGGCCGCGAGGTCCGGCTGCGCTTGCGGCACGCCGCGAAGGGACGCTACGTGGGGCGGGGGATCTACGTGGACGTCGTCCGCGTGGCGGAGCCGTCCCGCCTCCTGTTCGCCGACGACCGCCCGGCCGACGCCGCCCGCATCGAGGCCACGGGCTGGACCCGCTCGAACGACTAGGACTCGTCCGGTCGGTCATGTGACTACTCCGCCCGTCCGGCCCGGGCTTCGCGACGCCGCATCTCCTCCTGCACTGTCGGCCGCATGCTGGGGGTGCGGACGATGGTGGAGTCGCGGATGCCGGGCCCGGAGGGCGTGCTCTTCGGGCACGACAGCACCGTTCGTCGCGCTGCGCGCGACCACAGGCCGTGAACCGGAGCCGGGGCCGGGCTGCAGGAGCCGGGGCCGGGCTGCACATAAGCAGTCTGCGCAGGCGTGATCGGCCGTAGCATCCGGCTATGACGGGAGTTGGGGCGGATGCTTATCTACTGGTCTGGATGTACGAGCGCGGTACGCAGGGAACCGGAGGTCTGGCTGGTCCGGAGGATTTCCCCGAGGAGTGGAAACGCGGTAACCGCTTCAGACTCCGTGCCGACCTGAACGACCTGGTCCGCCGAGGTCAGCTGGAACGGACCTTTGTATTCCGCAGGGGTAACCTGTATCGCCTCACGCATGCCGGCGAGCTGGAAGCACAGCGGCTCCTGCACCTGCGACGTGACCCCGAAGGGCGCCAACAGCACGCCCGCAACGGCCTGATAGCCGCGGCCTCCCGCGCTTCCTACAGTCCCACCATCGGTCTCGAAGCGTTCCTCGCGATGCCGCAATCTCACGTCTACGGCGACCCCCTGACCCTCGACGAGGTGCGCGTAGCGGCGGCCTATCTGGTGGAACGGGGCTTGGCCACCCTTCACGAAGGGAACATCCAGTATCCGCTCAAAGCTCTCCTGACGCTGACTGGAATAGGAATCCAATGCGCCGAGAGCCCACTCCTCGTGAAGGACTTCCTCATGCAGAACGGCCATCTCCCGACCTACTACACCAATATTCACGGCGGTGGCAACATCCAAGTCGGCTCGGAAAACACCCAGAACAACAACTTGGGCTTCGACCCCTCTCAGTTCGTCGCCTTCGCCCGCCAGGTCCTCGCAGCCGCACCGCGGGTAGACATCACGGATGAACTCAGGGACCGGATCGTCCGCGACGCCTCCCATCTCGAAGAGGAGAGCACCAGGCCCGCCCCTGAACCGAGCCGCGTACGCCGGGCCCTGGACGGGCTGATGGAGACCCTCGTACGGCACTCCACGGACGGCGTCGCGCAACTCCTGTACGACACCGGCCGCAACCTCCTTACGTGATCTCCCCCATCGGGTCCAGGGGGGTCTGGGAACGGGCCGGTCCGGTGCCAGGACTTGTCCGGTCGATCACGTGCGGGCACCCGCCGTAACCTCCGCGGCCTGGACCTGCTGGAGCAGGAGCTCCCAGGTCCCGTCCGCAGACCACAGCCGCTGCCGTTCATAGACGGTCTTCGAGGGCCCGGACCGTTCGGGCAGGTCACGCCGCTGCACCCCTGCCCCCAACCGGTGCAAGGCCGCCCGGACGGCATAAAAAGGTGTCCTCCGGTGTTGTCGATCGTTGTTGAGGTTCGTTTACCGTTCAACACCGAAGGCAGGTGCGGCGCTATGACCACCGACATCGACTGGGACCAACCGATCGACCCCAAGCCCGGCTGGACGCTCGACCACGTCAAGCTGTACGTCAGTTCGGGCGGGACCGAGGGGCAGTACTGGAACAACACCCAGACCCTGCTGCTCACCACCATCGGCCGCAAGTCCGGTCGGCCGGTGCGCACTCCACTCATCTACGGCGAGGACGACGGCCGCTACCTCATCGTCGCGTCCAAGGGCGGCGACCCGGCGCACCCGCTCTGGTACAAGAACCTGACCGAGCACCCCGAGGTCCGCATCCAGGTCGGCCCCGCGGTGCTCCAGGGCACCGCGCGTACCGCGACCTCCGAGGAACGGGCCGCGTTCTGGCCGCAGATGGTCAAGCACTGGCCCGCGTACGACGAGTACCAGACCAAGACCGACCGCGAGATCCCGATCGTGGTGATCGAGCCCGCCGCATGAGCCCGGTCGACGGGGTCGGCGGGATCGGCACGGCCAGCGGGGTCAGCGCCCCAGCACCGCCATCGCCGCGTTGTGCCCGGGGACCCCGCTGACGCCACCGCCGCGCACCGCACCCGCTCCGCACAGCAGGACGTTGCGGTGCGCGGTCTCCACGCCCCACCGGCCCGTACCCTGGTCCGCGTAGGGCCACGACAGGTCCCGGTGGAAGATGTGGCCGCCGGGCAGGCGCAGCTCGCGCTCCAGGTCGAGCGGGGTCTTGGCCTCGATGCAGGGGCGGCCGTCGGCGTCGAAGGCCAGGCAGTCGGTGATCGGTTCGGCCAGGTGCGCGTCGAGCTGGGCGAGGGTCGCGGTCAGCAGCACCTCCCTCGCCCCCTGGTTGTCGCGTCCGAACAGCCGGGCCGGTGTGTGCAGCCCGAAGAGCGTGAGCGTCTGGTAGCCCCGCTCCGCCAGCTCGGGGCCGAGGATCGTGGGGTCCGTCAGCGAGTGGCAGTAGATCTCCGAGGGCGGTACCGAGGGGAGTTCGCCGGTGGCGGCCTCCGCGTACGCCCGCGCGAGCTGCTCGTACCCTTCCGCGATGTGGAAGGTCCCGCCGAAGGCCTCGCGCGGGTCCACGGCCGCGTCCCGCAGCCGGGGCAGCCTGCGCAGCAGCATGTTGACCTTCAGCTGGGCCCCCTCGGCCGCGGGCTGCGACGGCTCCTCCCCGAGGAGTTCGGACAGCGCCCGCGGAGAGGCGTTGACCAGCACCGTGCGCCCGGCCACGCGCCCCTCCCCCGTCGCCGTTCGGAAGGTCACCTCGGCCGGCGCGGTGCCGTCCGTGTCGATGCGCAGCACCTCGTGCCCGGTGGCGATTTCCGCCCCGGCGGCCCGCGCGGCCGCCGCCAGGGCGTCCGTCAGCGCGCCCATGCCGCCGACGGGGACGTTCCAGTCCCCCGTCCCGCCACCGATGACGTGGTAGAGGAAGCAGCGGTTCTGTGCGAGCGAGGGGTCGTGCGCGTCCGCGAAGGTGCCGATCAGCCCGTCGGTGAGGACGACGCCCCGGACGAGGTCGTCGGCGAAGGTGCGCTCCACCGCCTGCCCCAGCGGCTCCTCGAACAGCATCCGCCAGGCCGCCTCGTCGTCGACCCGGTCCCGTAGCTCCTGCCGGGTGGGCAGCGGCTCGGTCAGCGTGGGGAAGATCCGCTGCGCCACCCGGCCGGTCGTCCCGTAGAACTCGCGCCAGTTCTCGTACTCACGGTCCGAGCCGGTCAGACGGGCGAAGGACGCGCGGGTGCGCGCGTCGTCACCGCCGACGAACAGCCCGTCGGGCCGCCCGCCGCGCTCCACGGGGGTGTACGAGGAGACCGTGCGCGCCCGTACGGCGAACTGGAGCCCGAGGTCGCGCACGATCTTCGCCGGGAGCAGCGAGACCAGGTAGGAGTAGCGCGAGAGCCGGGCGTCGACGCCCGCGAAGGGGCGGGTGGAGACCGCGGCCCCGCCGGTGTGCCCGAGCCGTTCGAGCACCAGGACCGAGCGGCCCGCCCGGGCCAGGTAGGCGGCGGCCACGAGGCCGTTGTGTCCGCCGCCCACGATCACGTCGTCGTACACGTCCTGTCCGAAGCCCCGCGAGGTCGTCATGGCTCTTGGTAACACACCTGTCCCAGCCGCTCCAGGCAGTACGCCTCGTCGGCGTGGGCCAGCGCCGTGTCGGGGTGCTCGTCGCCGAGGGCCCGCTCGCGGATGCCGGACAGCTCCCGGTAGACCGGCAGTGCTTCCTCCCAGCGGCCCAGGCGGCCGAGGCCGACGGCGAGTTCGCGGCGGCTGGCCAGCGTGTCGGGGTGTTCGGCGCCGAGCACCTTGGCGCGCGCCGCGCCGACCTGCCGGGCCTCGGCCACCGCCTCCTCCCAGCGCTCCAGCCGGCCCAGGTTGACGCCGAGCACGTGCCGGGCGCGCAGCGTCTCCGGGTCGGCGGCCCCGTAGGCCCGGGTGCGGTCGCGCACCAGGGCCCCGAACAGGTCCAGGGCCTGGGCGGCGTGCCCGGTGCGGCCCAGCGCGATGCCGACCTCGTACCGCGCGGCCAGGGTGTCGGGGTGGTCGCGGCCGAGCACCCGCGCGCGTACGGCGGCGACGTGCCGGAATCCTTCGAGGGCTTCGTCCCAGCGCTCCAGGCGGCCGAGCGCGTACGCGACCTCGTACCGGGTCAGCAGGGTGTCCGCGTGCTCCGCGCCCAGGACGGCCGCCCGGTCGGCGGCGACCTCGGCGGCGGTGCGGTGCGCCTCGGTGAACCGGCCGAGGGCGCCGAGCGCGCAGGCCACGTTGTGCCGGCAGCGCAGCGTGTCGGGGTGGCGCGGGCCCGCGGTGCGCTCCCGGGCGGCGAGCACCGCGCGGTAGGTCTCGTACGCCTCCTGGTGGCGGCCGAGCCTGGCCGTCTCGTACGCCGCCTCCTGGCGCGCGGCGAGGGTCTCGGCATGGTCCGGGCCGAGTTCCCGGGCGCGCCCCTCGGCCACGGACGCGTACACGGCCAGCGCCTCCTCGGCACGGCCGGCGCGGCTGAGGGCGAAGGCGCGGGTGTGGTCGGCGGCGAGCGCGGCCGCGCCGGTCGGGCCGGAGCCGGACGCCGTGGGGGCGGGGGCGGCGGCGCGCCGGGCCGGGACCCCGTACGCGGCGGTCAGGCGCGGGTCCTCGGCGGCGGCGGGCTGCGCGACGCGCCGCTCGCCGCTCGGCCGGACCGCGGTCCAGGAACCGGTGAGCACGGCCCACTCCCCGCTCGCGCGGCGGGCGTCGATCCCGGCCTTGCGCCCGGCGGTCATCCCGCGGGCCCACTCGGGCAGCGGTGCCTGGGCGCCGGGCAGCCCGCCGGGGCCGAGCCGGGCCTCGATGAGCCGGCGGTGCAGGTGGCGGGCGTCGCCGGGGCGGTCCTCGGGGCACTTGGCGAGGAGCTCCAGGACCATTTCGTCGAAGTAGCCGGGCAGCTCCGGGCGGTGCTCGCGCGGCGGCACGGGGGCGGTGTCGCGGTGCCCGACCAGCACGGACCAGGAATCACCGAGGTCGAAGGGCGGGGCGCCGGTGGCGATCTCGTACAGGACGCAGCCGAGGGAGTAGAGGTCGCTGCGGTGGTCGACCTCGCCGCCCGCGATCTGCTCCGGCGACATGTAGTGCGGGGTGCCCATGGCCATGCCGCCGCCGGTGAGTTTGGCGGTGAAGCCGATGTCGTGGGCGAGCCGGGCGATGCCGAAGTCGCAGATCTTCACCGTGCCGTCGGTGAGCCGCATGATGTTGGCGGGCTTCAGGTCGCGGTGGACCACGCCCTGGTCGTGGGTGTAGCCGAGGGCCGCGGCCATCTGCTCGGCGATGTCGACGACCACGTCCACGGGGAGCGGGCGGGTCTCGTTGTCCTCCAGGAGCTGGCTGAGGTTGCGGCCTTCGAGGAGCTCCATGACGAGGTAGAGGGGGCCGCCGGCGGCGCTGTCGTCGCCGAAGTCGTGGACGACGGTGACACCGCGGTGCTGGAGGGAGGCGGCGACGCGGGCCTCGCGGCGGAAGCGTTCGCGCAGCACCTGGGTGAAGTGGGCGTCCTGATCGTGCCCGCCGGGCTTGAGGCATTTGACGGCGACCTGGCGGCCGAGCGACTCGTCCCGGGCCCGCCACACCTCGCCCATGCCGCCGCGACCGATCAGATCGAGCGACCGGTACCGGCCCTGGATCAGTCTGGACTCCGCCATGTCTTGAAGCCGCCCCCGTGTGTCGTGCTAAGCCCTCCCCGGCCGGTCCAGTATGGCCGCTGATGTACGCAGTGTGTACGGCGAGGGGCGACTGCCGGGGCCCATGCGACGCATCGCTTTCAAGATGTGACCTGGAGGCAGCTGCCAGCGCAGACCTGCGGGAATGGCGCGCAGCAGGTGTCCGGTGAGGCGCAGGCGCCGGGTGATGCTGCGCGGGGCCGGTGCGGGTCGCCCGTACAGCTGGTGCGCGTAGGCCGGGAGTGAACCGTAGGCGAGGTCGGCTACGGGGCGCCACAGCAGGTTTCGGCCAGGGACGAGGAGGGCATGGGTGGGCGGGCTGCGCAGGAAGTCGTCCACGGTGGCGGCGTCGGCGCCAGCGGCGAGCAGGGGGCGGACCTCGGCGAAGTAGGCGGCGAGCTGCGCGGTGTCGGCGGGCACGTCGGCCGGGTCGAGGCCGACGAGTCGGGCGTTGGTCCGGTTCTCGTCCACGTAGCGGTCCGCCTGGGCGGGGGTGAGGGGGACCCCGGAGCGGCGCAGGACGTGCAGGAAGCTGTCGATCTGGGCGCAGTGGATCCAGAGCAGCAGGTCGGGGTCGTCGACGGGGAAGCGCTCGCCGGTGGCGGGGTCGGTCGCGGTCAGCATCCGGTGGATCTTGCGGACGCGGGCGCCGGCGCGTTCGGCGGCGTCGGTGGTGCCGTAGGTGATGGTGCCGACGAAGTCGGCGGTGCGCATGAGCCGGCCCCAGGCGTCGGTCTTGAAGTCGCTGTTCTCGATGACCCCGCGGACGGCGCGGGGGTGCAGGGCCTGGAGGTAGAGCGCGCGGACTCCGGCGATCCACATCATCGGGTCGCCGTGACACTGCCAGGTGACGGACGCGGGACCGTAGAGCCCGGGGTCGGGCGCGGCGGAGCGCCCGGGTTCGCTCTCTCGCGTCGGCTTCGTCCCGTTCATGGTCCCCCTGCTTCCCAGATGTCCGAGGCCGGTTCCGGCCAGTCCACCGCGTAGTACTTCAGGCGCTCGTCCTCTCCCACCAGTCTCATCCCGGCCGCCGCCATCACGCGCTGCGAGGCGGTGTTGCCGTGGTCCGTGTCCCCCTGGACGCGGGTGATCCCGTAGCCGCGGGCGAGGAGCAGCAGGGCGCGCAGCGCCTCCGTGGCATAGCCGCGACCCCGCACCCCCGGGACCAGGCCGTATCCGACGGTGAGCGTGCCGTCCTGGTCCGGGGGGCTGTGGAAGCCCAGGCCGCCGATGGCCCGGCCGTCGTCGCGGCGGCGGATCTCGTACGCCCCGAACGGCGCCGGGTCGCCGTGCGCGGCGCAGGTCTCGAGGTGGCGCAGGGCCCCGGCGGTGTCGGCCCGGGTGGGGTAGCCGGCGGCCCAGCCGCGGTTCGCGCCCGGCTCGCCTCGCGTCAGGGCTGCCGCTTCGCGGGCGCTCATCGGGTGGAGGACGAGCCGGGCGGTGACGAGGTCTTCCATAGGGCTGGAGTATCCCCGGATATGGGAGCCGCATACATCGGTCCGGTCTACTGCGGCTCGTGGGTCGTCGGCGGTTGCACCTGGGCCCCGCACGCGTCCCCCACCCTGTCTCCCCCCTGTCTCCCTCACCCCGTCCCTCACCCTCGAACAGGAATCAGGAACCACAACCATGGCGAACTTCAGCGTCGTTCCCGGCGCGGCGGTGTCCGAGATCCTCAGCGACTCGCACAAGGACATCCTGCGCATCGTCGCCGAGACCTACGTGGCCCACGAGCAGGGGCAGTCGGTGAACCCCGACAGCTACTTCCTGCGCTTTCCCGACAAGCCCAACGCGCGGGTGATCGCGCTGCCCTCCTACCTCGGCGGCAGCGTGGACACGATCGGCATGAAGTGGATCGCCAGCTTCCCCGACAACGTCCGGCACGGCCTGCCGCGCGCCTCGGCCACCCTGCTGCTGAACGACTACGCCACCGGCTACCCGCTGGCATGCCTGGAAGCGGCGAGCATCAGCGCCGCCCGCACGGCGGCCTCCGCGGCCGTCGCGGCCGCCGAACTGCTCGCCTCCGAGGGTCCCGTACGGGTCTCCTTCATCGGGGCCGGTGTCATCGCCCGCACCGTCCTCGACTACCTGGCCGCCCACGGCGTCCGGATCTCGGAGGTCCTGGTCCACGACCTGGACGCCACCAGCGCCGGACACCTCGGCGCGCACGCCACCGCGCGCCTCGGGGTCCCCGTCACCTCCGGAAGCCTGGACGAGGCGCTCAGCAGGGACCTGGTCGTCTTCGCCACGACGGCCGCCACGCCCTACGTGAGCGGCGACACCCCGCTGCGCGCCGGGCAGTTGCTCCTCAACGTCTCCCTGCGGGACCTGTCTCCCGAGCTGCTGCTGAAGACGAACAACGTGGTGGACGACATCGACCACTGCCTCAAGGCGCAGACCTCGCCCCACCTGGCCGAACAGCTCACCGGTGGACGGGACTTCATCAACGGGACGCTGGGCGCCCTGCTCCAGGGCGAGGTCACCCTGGACCCGGCCCGGGCGACCGTCTTCTCCCCCTTCGGCCTCGGCGTCCTCGACCTGGCCGTGGGTCACCACGTCCTGGGTGAGGCCCGCCGGCGCGGCACCGCCGTCGACATCCCCGACTTCATCGGGGAGACCACGCGCTGGTAGCCGGCGCGGGAGCGACCCCGTCCGCGACCCCGCTCGCGGCCCCGCCCACCCGACCGGACCGGGCACAGGATGTCGGGTCCGGCACAGTGGGCCCTTCCTAATGTGACTGTTCGAAAGGGAAGGAGACCGGGGTGCTGGAGCGGCTGAACCAGGCCATGGACCACATCGAGTGCCACCTCGACCAGCGGATCGAGGTGTCCGACCTGGCGCGGATCGCGGTGACGTCGGAGTACCACCTGCGGCGGCTGTTCTCGGCGCTCGCGGGTGTGCCGCTGTCGGAGTACGTCCGGCGCAGGCGGCTGACGGTCGCGGGCGCCGAGGTGCTGGCCGGGGAGCGGACGCTGCTGGAGATCGCGGTGCGGTACGGCTACTCCTCGGGGGAGGCGTTCGCGCGGGCTTTCCGCGCGGTGCACGGCGTCGGTCCCGGCGAGGTCAGGCGGGTCGGCGCGAGTCTGCAGTCCCAGCCCCGGATGTCCTTCCGCCTCATCGTCGAAGGGAGCAGCAGCATGCGGTACAGGGTCGTGGAGAAGGAGGAGTTCCGTGTGGTCGGCAGGAAAGCGCGCGTCCCCCTCGTACACGAGGGCGTGAACCCGGCCATCGCCGCCTTCATCCGGGGGATCGACAAGGACACACTGGGGCGCATCCACAGCCTGTCCGACCAGGAGCCGCAGGGCATCGTCTCGGTCAGTGACGATCTGGACGACAGCCGCGCCGAGGGGACCGAACTCGACTACTACCACGGCGTGGTGACGGGCGCCGCCGTGCCGCAGGACATGGACGCGCTCCAGGTCCCGGCCGGGACGTGGGCCGTGTTCGAGAACTCCGGCCCGTTCCCGCAGACCCTCCAGCACCTGTGGCGGGACGTGTTCACGCAGTGGTTCCCGTCCAACCCGTACAGGAGTCGTCCGGGACCCGAGATCCTGCGGATCCGGCTGTCGCAGGACGCGGCCGAGGCCGAGGCGGAGCTGTGGATCCCGGTCGAACGGACCGCGCTCTGACCTGCGCCGCAGTCAGGCATTTCCTGCCGCGATGACCTCGTGCACGAGTGCCACCAGGTGGGGGAGGGCCGGGTGCCCCGGGCCCTCCCGCCAGGCGAGGAGCACGGGTACGGTCGGCGCGTCCGCGAGCGGGCGGTAGACCAGCGACGGGTGCATGTGGTTGCTCGGGGTGGCCGATGTGGAGATCCCGACGGCGCGGCCCGCGGCGATGGCGATGAGCCACTCGTCCGTGTTGGTCACCTCGATGGTCGCGACGGGCCGGATCGCCGGCGGCCACAGGTCGAGCGTCGTGGTGCCGGAGACGGTGTTGACTGCGATCGGGTGGGGGGTCAGGTCCGCCAGGGTCACCCGTGGGAGGGCGGCCAGGGGGCTGTCCGCCGGCATGACCACCACCCGCTGCTCCGACAGCAGCGGCTCCGTGCGCAGTCCCGCCGAATTGACCGCGCCGCGCAGCACGGCCACGTCGACCTGGCCCTGCGTGAGGCCGGCCGTACGGTCGTCGATGCGGAGCAGCTCCAGCGGAATGCCGGGGTGCGTCTCGTCCCAGCGGCGCAGCAGGGGCACGGTGTGGTCGCCGAGCGCCGCCCAGGTGTGGCCCAGCCGCAGCGGCCAGCTGCGCAGTCCTGCGGGGTCGAGGGCGGTTTCGACGGCGGCGAGGGCGACGCGGGCCTTGTCGCGGAAGGTCTGCCCCTCGGCGGTCAGCTCGAGGTGGTGCGTGGAGCGGTCGACGAGCCGGGCGCCGAGGTGGTCCTCGAGTTGGCGCAGGGTGCGCGAGAGCGCGGGCTGGCTCAGGTGGAGGCGGGCCGCGGCGCGGGTGACGTTGCCCTCGTCGGCGATGGCCAGGAAGGCACGCAGGTGCCGCAGCTCGATGGTCATGTGTCTGGAGCATAACCGTGGCGGACTCGGCATTTCACGCGACGCGGCCGGGTTCCTAGCGTGGAGGGCATGACATCCACGGTGCACGAATCCCCCGCGGCGACGGCCGCGCCCGTCGTCCTGCGCCACGCCGCCGGGGGCGGCACCCTCGGCGGCGTCGGCCTGGTGCTGGCCGGGGCGGTGTCCGGCCAGTTCGGGTCGGCCTTCGCCGCACTGCTGTTCCCCCGGGCCGGGGCGCTCGGCACGGTCGCCCTGCGGGTGACCTTCGCCGCGGTGCTGCTGCTGATCGTCGCCCGGCCCCGGCTGCGCGGGTACTCGCGGGCCGACTGGGCGGTGGCCGGGGGGTTCGGCCTGGCGCTGGGCGGCATGAACATCCTCTTCTACCAGGCGATCGACCGCATCCCGCTGGGCGCGGCGGTCACCCTCGAGGTGCTGGGGCCACTGCTGCTGTCGGTCGCCGCCGCGCGCCGCGCCGCCAGCCTGCTGTGGGCGGGGCTCGCGCTGGCCGGCGTGTACCTGCTGGGCCTCGACGGCTTCGGCCGGCTCGACATCGCGGGCGCGGGCTTCGCGCTGGGCGCGGGTGCGATGTGGGCGGCGTACATCGTGCTGGGCGCCCGTGCGGGCGCCCGCTTCCCGAGGCTGGACGGTCTGGCCGTCGCCATGGCCGTCGCCGCGCTGGTCAGCCTCCCGCTGGGCATCGGGACGGCCGGCGGGGCGCTGCTGGAACCGGGGGTACTCGCGCTGGGCCTGGCGATCGCGGTGATGAGTTCGGGCGTGCCCTACGCCCTGGAGCTGCTGGCGCTGCGCCGGCTTCCCGCGGCGACGTTCGCGGTGCTGACCTGCCTGGCGCCCGCCTTCGCCGCGCTGGCGGGCTACCTGGTGCTGGACCAGGAGCTGTCCCTGGCGCAGGGCGGGGCGATCGCCCTGGTGGCCACGGCTTGCGCGGGCGCGGTGTGGACGGGCAGGCGCTGAGGTCCCCGAAAGCGACCGGCGCGGCCGCGCGGCGCCCGGGACGGTGGTGGACTCCGCCCTGTGCCGCTGAACCACGCCGGTCGGTCACCGGGCTACCGGGCTACCGGGCTACCGGGCTACCGGGCTACCGGGCTACCGGTCCATGGAGAGCCGGACGAGTTCGGCGAAGGATCCGCCGGCGGCGACCAGTTCCTCGTACGTCCCCTGCTCGGCGATCCGGCCTCCGTCCAGGACGATGATGCGGTCGGCGAGCCGGCAGTTCTCCATGCGGTGCGTGACGATCACGGTGATCCGCTCCGCCTTCATGTCCCGCAGGCCGGAGAAGACCATGTGCTCGCCCCGCGGGTCCATCGCGGAGGTCGGCTCGTCCATGACGAGCAGCGCCGGGCGGCGGTGGAAGGCCCTGCCGCAGGCGAGGCGTTGCCACTGCCCGCCGGAGGGTTCGTGTCCGCCCCAGAGGGACCGGGCCAGGAGCGTGTCCAGACCGTCCGGGAACTCCTGGACCGCCTCCTTCATGCCGACCGCGTGCAGGGCGTCCCAGACGGCTTCCTCGCCGCGCGGGTCGGGCTGGCCGAGGGTGACGTTCTCGCGGGCGGAGAAGGGCCAGTGCCCGTACGACTGGGTGACGAGACCGACGTGTGTCCAGGCGGTTCGCTGGTCGGCGTCGGAGGTCGGTACCCCGTCCCAGGTCACGGTGCCGGCCGTCGGGGTGGTGAGCGCGGTCAGGAGCCGGATGAAGGTGGACTTGCCGGCGCCGTTCTCTCCGACGAGGGCGACGACCTCGCCGCGGTTCAAAGTGAGGTCGACCGGTCCGAGCGCGGGGGTCTGCTTGCCCGGGTAGGTGTAGGCGGCCCCTTCGAGCCGGATCTTCCCGGGCGCCTCCATGGCCAGCGGGCCGCGGGCTCCGGACTGCTCGGCGGCCTGCGCGATGAAGGTGGCGTAGTCGCCGAGGTAGAGGGCGTGCTGGAACATCGCGGCGCCGAAGACGACCAGGCCGGACAGGGCTGCGGTGGAGGTCCGCATGGCGACGATGGCGGTGCCGGCGGCGCCGACGGCCATGTACCCGCCGGCCACGAGTCCGCCCAGGGACAACCACGTCAGGATGACGAACAGGCCCGAGGCACCCGCGGCGATCAGGTGGGCGATCAGGTAGCGCGGGGCCGAACCGACCATCCTGGAATCGATGCGCTCGCAGACGGCGGCGTACCAGTGGTGGGCGTACGGCCGCATGCTGTTGCCGCGGAGCTCGTCCGCGAGCTTGGGCGTGGTGAGGTGCCAGCGCATCATGTGGCGGATGTTGCGGGACGCGATGGTCTCGTTGTGGAGCGTGTAGTCGAGACGGGCGGCGTACACGGAGCCCAGGCCGCGCGGAATCACCGACAGCAGCAGGAGCGGCAGCAGGACCGGGTGGACCACCGACAGCACGGAGGCGACGGCGATCATGTCGATGAGTCCGCCGGTGAAGCCGAGGGCGTCCTGGAGGAGCATCGAGGACCGCGCGGATCCGGTCTCGGCGGCTTCGGAGCGCTCGGTGAAGTCGGGGGCGTCGTAGGACGCGAGCTCCACGTCCATGTGGGCGTCGACCATGGCGAGGTCGGCGATGGTCGACATGCCCGGGGTGAGGCGGCGGGCCGCGCTCCCGGAGGCGATGGAGGCCAGTGCGCCGAGAGCGGTCATGGCGGCCGCTAGCCCCAGTGGCAGGGCGGCGGCCGCGATGCGCTGGTCGACGGTGCCGCCGGTGAGCAGCGGGCCCATGGCCGCGGAGACCGCGGTGAGGGCGGCGGCCGTACAGATCCCGCCCCCGATCTGGGCGCCGACGAGCCAGATGAAGGCCGTACGGTTCACCGCCCACGCGAGGCGGCCGGTCTGCGCCAGCGCGGACGGCACGCGGCGGGCCATCTGCGCCAGGGAAAGCCGCTCCATGGCCTCGCTGTGCTGGCCCCACTTGAAGGTGAATTCGGGCGGGGCGGGAGGTACGGCGAAATCCGGATCCGTGGCCTGCGCCGGGACCTGCCTCGCGACTTGCGCCGGGACCTGCCTCGCGACTTGCGCCGGGACCTGCCTCGGGACCCGCACCGGGACCTGCTTCTCGGCCGGCCTGCCGGCCTGCTTCTCGGACATGATGGCGCTCCTTCAACTCGCGGGCGGCGAACCCAGGTTCACCGGCGCCGGCGGCCATGACGAGGAAGCCCAGCCCCTGGCAGGGGAAGGGCGGACGCGGGGTTCGGGAACTGGAAGCAGTGAGTAGACAGCAGCCCGCAGGGCGGAGCAGCCGGATCTGGCCGACCTGCCGGCGCCGGCGGCCCCGGCCTCCCGGCTGATCGTGTCGGGCCCCGGCCGGGCTGCCGGGATCCGAGGGCGGGGAGGTTGGCCTGAATCAATCGGAGGAAGGGTTCAGCGGTCAGAAACCGCTTGCGGAGCCGTGTCGCCTACGGGCCACCCGTCGGCGAAAGCGGTGTCAGGCGACCCCGGAAAGGGCACACTGTGCCTACCGTTCTGCTTGCGAGTCGTCGTACGCACCGGAACGCCGTGCCGTGAAGCCGCCACCCGGGGGGAGACCAAGGCGTGCGTTCCGCTGCCGAGTTGTCCGGTACCGCCGTCACCGCATCCATCGACCTCGCGATCGGCTGCCTGCGCCAGAACTTCCGTACGGCGCCGGGCGCGGCCGGCTGGTACCACTACCTCGACGATCCGAACCCCGGCATCACCGCCTCCGCCGTGGGCCTGTTCACCTTCGGCCTGGCCGGCGGGCGCTTCGAGCGCGCCCCCGAGGTGGTGGGCTACCTCACCGCCCAGCAGCGCCTCTCCCCCGACGGCGGCAGCGGCGGCTGGCCGGTCCGTACGACCAACGGCTTCCCCATAGGCGAGGCCACGGCCTGGGTGGTACGGGCGCTCAGCAGGCCGGGAGCCACCCTGCTCGCCGGGGATTCCCTGCGCCTGGGCGTCGAATGGCTGCGGGCCAACCAGAACGTCGACTTCGGCTGGGGCTCGTACCTCGGCCAGCCCTCCCGCGTCTTCCACACCGCGCTCAACATGCTCGCCCTCCACGAGTCCGGTGCGGGCGGCGAGGCCCTGGCCAACGGGCAGCGCTGGCTGATCGACGTACAGAACGCGCAGACGCCGGGCTGGGGCCCGCTGCCCGGGGCGCAGCCGACGGTGGTGCACACGAGCGTGGCGCTGATGGCACTCGCGCGGATCCCGGGGGCGCTGAGCACCAACACCATGCGCCAGACGGCGGAATGGCTGCTGGAGCGGATCGAGCCCGGCGTGCACGTCGAGCGCAGCACGACGGTGGAGGAGTACGACGTACCGTTCACGGACGGTGGCGCTCCCGCCGTCTTCCAGAACTCACTGCCGCACTTCGCGGGTCCGCTCGCGCTGTCCGCGATCTTCTCCACCGGGGTGGTGGACCCGCTTCAGCCCAAGCTCTTCCAGGCGGTCTCCGGCATCATCGACACCCAACTGGAGGGCGGGCACTGGGAATTGCCCCGCAGCCCGATGCGGCCGTCGGTGTGGGCGCTGTGGCCGTTCGTCTCGGCGCTGTCGGCGGCCCGCGCGGCGGTCCTGTCCACTCCCCGGAGCAAGGCGTCCCTGCTCTACCCGGGGTGCGCGATCGTGCAGAGCGAGGACCAGGCGCAGGACCTGACGCGCAGACTGCTGATCCAGAACGCACTGTTCGACTGGCTGCGGAGCAAGTGGCTCGCCCTGGTGCTCTGGGCGGTCGCCCTCGTCACCACCGGCATCCCGATCGCCCTGCTGGTGACGGGGCGGTTCTCGATGAACGACTTCCTGACCGCGCTGATCCTGCCGGCGCTGCTGATGGTGCTCCAGTACGTGTGGGAGCGGCGGCCGGCGGCCCGTGCGGGGACGGGGGGCTCGGGGTGACCGCACCCGAGTACACCGCGACCCGGGCCGGCGTCCGCCGGGCACCGCGACCGGTCATCCTGCCGCCGCCCGAGCAGTGCGAGATGTGCGAGGAGGTCCGGCTGTCCGGATCCTTCGCCACCGGCGCCCACGGCGACGACACCACCACCGCGGCGGCGCCGGGACGCCCGCGCGGCTCCGGCTTCTCGCGGCTCGTCGCCCGAACCCGGGCCGTCGACGTACTGTCCGGGCTCGGCTCCCTGCTGCCGGGCTACGTACTGGTCGTGCCCCGGCGGCACACGACGAGCCTCGGCGACCTGTCCCCGGCCGACCTGGCCGAGGCGTTCTCCGTCGGCTGGCGTTTCGCCGAGCGTATCGAGCGCGAATTCGGGCGTCCGGTGGTACTGGTGGAACACGGATCATCAGGAGCCGCGGCGGCGGCCGCGGGTCCGCCCCCGGCCGGGGCCGCGGTCCGACATCGCACCGGAGGGTCATGCATCACACATTCACACCTCCACATCTTCCCGCTTTCGGATGCTGCCCATTCACCGCTCTTCGCTGCCCCCGGAAGTCGGAAAATCTCCGGGCTGTCGGACCTGATTGACACCGCACACCGTAAGAAGAACTACTACTTCTGCACATGGAAACGCGACGAGGGGTACCTGTTGTCCGATCCCGATCTGCCCTCCCAGTACGCACGGCGCGTCTGGGCGGGGACCTTGGACGCGCCCGACCTGTGGGACTGGGCCGCCTTCCCCTTCCTCGCCAACTGCCACGACACGACCGACCGGCTGCGTGACCCGTACGAGTCGGACACCGACCGCCAGATGCGCGAAACGCTCCTCGCCTACGGAGTGGCCGCCCGTACCTACGCGGCCCGCACCCGGCAGTTCACCGACGGCTCGACCCTGCCCCACGAGATCGCCGATCTGGCACGCACCACCAGCGGAGTCGTCCTCGACGCCGGCGCCGGCGCCGGACGCGACGCGCTGTGCTTCGCCGCCAACGGCCGCCGGGTCATCGCCCTCGACGCCTGCCTGCCGCTGCTCACGATGACCCCCGAGGAACCGGAGGTCCAGCGGGTCACCGGTGACGTGCGCTCCCTGCCGCTGTCGAACGCGTCGGTGGGCGCGGTGTGGTGCTCGGCCGTCCTGCTGCACCTGCCGCCGGCCGAGTTGCTACGGGCCCTGCGGGAGTTCCACCGGGTGCTGGAGAGCCGGGGCGCCGTACAGGTCTCCGTCAAGGAAGGCGACGGGCAAGCCTCCCTGGCCATGGGGGGCGAGAACCCCTTCCGCCGCCACTTCTTCTACTACCGGCACGGCGACCTGATCCCGCTCGCCCGCGCGGCGGGCTTCGACGTACAGCAGAGCTGGACCGAGGAGGAACCGGACTCCTCCGACGACGTGCAGCGCTGGATCAAGCTCAGGCTCCGCAGGACGACGTGACCGACGCGCACGCCGAGGGCCCCCGCAGCCCCCACCTCCATCTGCACCTCGAACCGGAGGAGCGCAAGCGGCGCGAACTCGGTCTGGCGTTACGGGACTTCGGCTCGCGCGACCGTTTCTTCGAGGCGCACCGCACGGACCGGGCCGACCGCTCCCGGATCCAGCCGGGCGACCTGCGCCGTTTCCTCCGCGACGTGCACGGCGAACAGCGGCGGCAGGGTGCGGACTACGTCGAGCTCAGGCTCTCGCCGCGCCGCTTCCTGCTCGACGGGATGACCTGGCAGGACTTCACGGACACCGCGCAGCACGTCCTGGGGCCGCTGCGCGACCCCGTCGTCTCGGCGGTCCTGCTGGTCAACCGCGACAGTACGGCCGGGTTCATCGGCGAGGTCACCGACCGCGTCGGCTCCCTTCCCCCGGTGTTCGTGGGCCTCGACATCGCGGGGGACGAGCTCACCCACCCGGACGTACGTCCCTTCGTGCCCCTCGCCCGTGCCGCGGCCGACGCGGGCCTGGGCTGTACGGTCCACGCGGGCGAGTTCGGGCCCGCCGAGCACATCTGGCGCGCCCTGGACCAGCTCGGCGCCCGCCGCATCGGCCACGGCCTGTCCTGCGCCACCAGCCCCGCGCTGCTGCGCCGGATGGCACGGGACTCCGTCCTGACCGAGGTCTCCCTGACCTCGAACCTGGCCCTGGGCGCGGTATCGGCCCCCCACGCCCACCCGCTCCCGGCCCTGCTGGCGGCCGGAGTCCCGGTCGCCTTCAACGCCGACGTCCCGCTCCACACGGGCCGCACCCTCGATCAGGAGTTGGCCCTGGCCGCCACCGTGCTCCACACCACCCCGGCGGAGATCCAGGCCCTGCAGTCCCGGGCCTGCGCCTTCCGCTTCCACCGCCCCGTGCCTCGTTCACCAGAGGCCGCGGATCCTCACCGGCAGGGCGCGGACCGGATCCCGGGCCTCCGCAGGGAGCCGCCGCAGTAGGTCTTCGCCCACGACGCCGTCACGCCGCCAGAGCCACGGGTATGTACCGCAGCACACAACTGACCAGCCAACGCCCCGTACTCATGCCGCTTCCCCCACCTCGCGCAGTTCGGTGTGCGGATCCTACGGAACGTCGGCGGTTCGGGGAGCTCCGCATCTTCACGTCCCCGTCGCCCCCTCCGGCCGCTCCGCCCGTACGTCCCGTGGCCACGGTCCGCGGCCACGTGGTTCGCCTCGGGCCGACCGGCATCGGCGGGCCGGCGAAGAGTCCTCGGACCGCAGGACGCAGGACGCCATCCGCCCTGGCCCTGGATCGGAAAATCACGGGCCGGACGCGGTCGGGTGTGTCAGGGTGGCGGGTCGACGGCTCGGACCGTCGCCGAGCACCGGTCCATGGGAGCGTCCGTGACAGCACCGCGCCTGGTCCCGTTGGTGGAGCAGTTCGACTTCGCGTGCGAGCGGCTCGTCGGCCGCATGGCGGGGCCGGTGATGGACAGCGGCGACGGTTGCGAGACCGCCGTCGGCGCCATGAGCGATGAGGAGTACCTCTGGGAGCCGGTGCCGGACTGCTGGTCGGTCCGGCGGCGGGCGGACGGACCGGGGCCGCGGGCGACCCTCCTGGCGGGCGCCGGGGACTGGGGGCGTGACGCCGCGTCCTACCCGCACCCCTGGCCGCCGCCCTTCACGACGCTCGCGTGGCGCCTGAGCCACCTCGGCGAGATGCTGGCGCTGCGCGCCGACCACACGGCGGGCGGGCACGCGCTGACCCGCGACGACCACTCCGTGAGTGGCGATGCCGCCGGGGCCGTGGCGGCCTTCGAGGAGGGCGCCGCGGCTTGGCGGAAGGCGCTGCTGGGCATCGACGACGCCGCGCTCGACACCGTCGGGTACTGCACCTATCCCCACGGCAGCGACCCGGAGGAGCCCTTCATCGACATCGTGTGGTGGGTCAACCAGGAAGTCCTGCACCACGGAGCGGAGATCGCCCTGCTGCGCGACCTGTACCGCGCCCGCCGGGCGTGAGCGGTTTGTGACGCGCTTGGTGATGTCGATCCGGGATCCGGCTGCGCACTCGCGTCACGAGCGGTGCGAAATCTCCGTTTGGGTGCGGCGCTCCCCGGAGGCGCCCAGCGCGAGGCAGGCAGCCACGACCGAGAGTGAGGCCAGGGCTGCGAAGAGGTGGGGATGGCCGCCGAGCGGGCCCGCGAGGGCGGCTCCGGCCCAGGGGGCCAATGCTCCCGCGATGTGGGCCGGGGCGCCGAGAAGCCCGGAGAGACGGCCGTAGTGGGTGGTGCCCCAGCGGTCGGTGACTGCTGTGGCCTGGAGCAGGGTCAGGTTGCCGCGTACGACACCTGCCAGGACCGCGAGGGCGATCAGCAGCGGCATCGGGCCGGGCACCAGGGCGAGCGCCGCTGTCGTTGCACCGCCCAGGGCGAGCAGGATGACCGTGCGGGTGGTGGTCGAGGTGCGGGTGGACAGGCTGGAGTAGAGGGTTCGGCCGAGGGTTTGGCCTGCGCCGCCGAGTCCGAGAGCCCAGGCGGCGGTTGTCGCGCTGGCGCCGCGTTCGGTGAGGAGTGGGATCAGGCCCATGACGACGGCGTACATGGCGAAGCCGGAGAGAGTGAAGGCGACGGCCAGGAAGAGGAAGGGGCGGCGGCGGGCGACCGGGGTGCGGCCGGCTGAGGGTGAGGAGGGCGGGGCCGGGGGCCATGGGGCGCGCAGGGCGAAGGCGTGGGCGGGGATGGTGACGGCGGCGAGGATCACGGCGAGGACGACGTAGGTGGCTCGCCAGCTGAGGTGTTCGGCCAGGGTCGCGGTCAGCGGAGCGAAGACCGTGGACGCCAGCCCGCCGGCGAGGGTGACGATCGTCAGGGCCCGGATCCGGTCGGGGCCCCACCAGCGTGTGAGGGCGGCGAAGGCCGGCGGGTAGAAGGTGGCGGACATGGCGATGCCCGCGAGGATCCACCCGCAGGTGAAGACGGGCAGGTTCGGGGCGGCTGCGATCAGCAGGATGGCCAGAGTGCCGATCACGGATCCGGTGGTCATCACGGCGCGTGGGCCCCTGCGGTCGAGTATCCGGCCGATGGGGATACCTGCGACGGCCGAGACGATGAGCGCCAGGGAGAATGCGCCCGTCGCAGCGTTGGCGGACCACCCGGTGTCGGCCGTCAGGCGTGGGAGCAGGACTGGGAAGGCGTAGTAGACGATGCCCCAGCTCGTGATCTGCGTCGCGCAGAGCGCTGGGAGGACGGCGCGCGGCCGCGACTGGACCCCCGTCCCGGTCGCGGCCACGTCGGCCTGGGTGTCGGTCACCTCGGTCAGCAGCCGCCGGAGGAGGCGGGGGCGCCGATGGTGAGGGTGGCCGGGGCGGCGCAGCAGCCGCCACTGGTCTCCTCGGCTGCGGCGGGCTGGTCGAAGAGGCCCGCGCCGCCACACACTCCGGTCTCGGGGAGGGTGAGTTCGACGCGCTCTGCGGCTTCCTGGTCGCCGGCGAGGTGGGCGGCGATGGAGCGGACCTGCTCGTATCCGGTCATGGCGAGGAAGGTCGGGGCGCGGCCGTAGGACTTCATGCCGACGAGGTAGACGTCCTTCTCCGGGTGGGACAGCTCGTTGACACCGTGCGGGTAGACGGTGCCGCAGGAGTGCTGGTTGGGGTCGATCAGCGGCGCCAGCTCCACCGGGGCCTGGAGGCGCCCATCCAGGCCGAGGCGGAGCTCGTCGAGGAAGGTGAGGTCGGGGCGCAGGCCGGTGAGGACGATGACCTCGTCGACGGGGTCCAGGCGGCGGCCGTCCTCACCCACGAGGACCAGGCGACCGTCCGTGTCACGCTCGACGCGGTCGGTGCGGAAGCCGGTGACGGCGTCCGCGTAGCCTCCGTCGACGGCTGCCTTGGCGGCGAGGCCGAGGGCGCCGCGGGCGGGGAGCTGGTCGGCTGCGCCGCCGCCGAAGGTGGAGCCGGAGATGCCGCGACGGAGGATCCACAGCGCGTGGGTGCTCTGCTCGTCCTTCGCGAGGTCGGCGAGGTAGGCGAGGGCGGTGAAGGCCGAGGCTCCTGAGCCGATGACGGCAGTGCGCTCGCCCGCGTACCGGGCTCGGACGGCAGGGTTCTTCAGGTCGGGGACGCGGTACGAGATCCGGTCGGACGCAACCTTCTCGCCGAGTGCGGCCAGTCCGCTGCCGCCGGCCGGGCTGGGGGTGGACCAGGTACCGGAGGCGTCGATCACGGCGCGGGCGAAGATCCGCTCCTCGCGGCCGCCGGGACCAGTGAAGTGGATGAGGAAGGGCTGGGTCTCACGGTCGGCATCGACGATGCGGTCACGGCCGGCCCGGGAGACGCCGGTGACGGTCGCGTTGTAGCGGACACGCTCGCCGAGTGCGTCGGCCAGGGGCTGGAGGTAGAGCTCGGCCCAGTCGCCACCGGACGGGTAGGTGGCACCGTCCGGCTTGACCCAGCCGGTAGGGGCGAGGAGCTTCTCGGCCGCAGGGTCGACGACCTCGGACCAGGGGGAGAAGAGGCGTACATGCGACCAGTCACGCACTGCGGACGCGGCGGCCGGTCCGGCCTCCAGGACCAGGGGCTCGATGTCCCGCTCGACGAGGCGGGCAGCCGCGGCGAGTCCGATCGGGCCGGCGCCGATCACGACGACGGGCAGGGCTTCGGTGGATGCGTTCACGGCGGGCTCCCCAGTTGATTCGACGTCTGTCGATGTATTGACGCCTCCAGAGTGGACCCTGGATCGACGTTCGTCAACATAGACATCCGTCGAAATTTCTCGGATGATGGGGGCATGACTACGAAGGTGTTGCCGCTGCTGGAGCCGGAGGCCGTGGCGGTGTGCTGCCCGCCCCTGTCTGAGCGCCCGCTGACGGCCGAGGAGGCCGAGCGGACCGCCGTCATGTTCAAGGCCCTGGGCGACCCGGTCCGCCTGAGGCTGTTCTCGCTGGTCGCCTCACATGAGGGCGGCGAGGCATGCGTGTGCGACATCTCCGACGTGGGCGTCTCCCAGCCGACGGTCTCCCATCACCTGAAGAAGCTGCGGGAGGCCGGGCTGCTCTCCTCCGAACGGCGCGGCACCTGGGTGTACTACCGGGTCGAGCCGTCGGTGCTGGCCGCCATGGGCCAGCTCCTGGTCCGTGCGGCCGCCGCATGAGCATCACCATCGCGCCGCTGGCCGAAGTGCACGCGGATGAGGTCTTGGCGATCTACCAGGCGGGGATCGACGAGGGCGACGCCACCTTCGAGACCACCGCCCCCACCTGGAAGGCGTTCGAGGCGGCCAAGCTGCCGGAGCACCGCTTCGCCGCCGTCGGCCATGAGGGGAAGGTCCTGGGCTGGGTGGCCGCGAGCACGGTCTCGGACCGGTGCGCGTACGCGGGTGTGGTCGAGCATTCCGTCTACGTCCACCCTGCTGCCCGTGGGCGGGGCGTCGCCCAGGCGCTGCTCCGATCCCTGATCGGGTCCACGGAATCGGCGGGGATCTGGACGATCCAGTCCGGCGTTTTCCCCGAGAACCGTGCGAGCCTCGCCCTCCACCAGCGGGTCGGCTTCCGGGTCATCGGCACCCGCGAGCGCATCGGCCGCCACCACGGCGTGTGGCGCGACGTGGTCCTGCTGGAGCGCCGCAGCGCCGCCGTCACCTGACGTTTCCCGTCTGCCAGTCAGTACGGGCGCGGGGACATGACGTGCTGCTCGCCGTCAGGCAGGTGCAGGATGCAGCGCGGAAC
This sequence comes from Streptomyces sp. NPDC060031, assembly GCF_042736805.1. Taxonomy (NCBI): domain Bacteria; kingdom Bacillati; phylum Actinomycetota; class Actinomycetes; order Kitasatosporales; family Streptomycetaceae; genus Streptomyces; species Streptomyces sp. NPDC060031. Next base: position 53,569 of record NZ_JBHWVM010000011.1, on the reverse strand, counting down.
GCCGGGCCCCGCTGCCGTCCTGACCTCGGCCGGAGTCGGCGGGTCGGTGGGCAGCTCAATGGGGAGGACGACGGGCCGGTCGTGGGCAGTCGTCTCGTGGGCGACCTCCTTGCCATCCACGAGGACGTCCACGACGGGGTTTCGGCCAGTCTCGACAGTGACGCTTACCGAGTGGCCCGCGTGGTCGATGTGGAAGTGGTGGCGCATGTGTGGACGGCCTTTCGGCAGGCCCCCCGGACAGCCTTGCGCTTCCAGGGTAGGCGCGCCAGCAGGGTCGCGCCGTGGAGCCTTGTCGCGCCCAACGGAATCTCTTACCGCGGTCAGGACAGCCGAGACGCGATCTCGCGGGCGGCGTCGCGGGCGGGGCGGCCGACGCCGATGAGGGTGGCAGAGGCGGGGCCGGTCCAGTCTCCGTGGCCGAGCAAGTGCAGGCGGGGCTCATCGACGGCGCGGGTTCCGGCCGTCGCGATGTGGCCGCGCGCCCCGCGCAGACGCAGCGACGCGAAGTGGGCGAGGGCGGGGCGGAACCCTGTGCACCAAATGACCGCGTCGGCTTGCGACGTGGTGCCGTCGGCCCATTCCACGCCCGTGGTGGTGAGGCGGGTGAACATCGGTTTGGCGTGCAGGAGTCCGGCGTCGCGGGCGGCACGGACCCGTAGGAACGGGCCGTCGCGGTGCACGCTCTCGACCCAGCCCCCGTGCTGGACGGGCAATTCGTACCGCTTCTCGTAGTCGGCGAGGTATTCGACGACGTGAGCCGCGTCCGGGTAGACCTCCCCGGCCTGGACGGGCATGAGACGGCCGGGCAGCGAGGAGCATGCGGCAGGCGAGAACAGACGCGGGGAAGACCACGTGTGCTGCCATGCCCCGCCCGGTGTCGCCTGGGCGTCGAGGATGACGTGCTCGACGCCCAGGCGGCGCAGGTGGTAGCCGGCGGCGAGCCCGGACTGGCCGCCGCCGATCACCACCACATCCGTGCGCTGCGTCATGCCGCGGGCTGACCCTGCTCCGTCTTGCCGCGCATGAAGATGACCGACACCAGGGCCAGGCCCACCACGGCACCCATCAGCTGCACGCCGACGAAGGCGGGCACGGAGGCGGGGGCGATGCCCGCGAAGGTGTCGGTGAAGGCGCGGCCGATGGTGACGGCCGGGTTGGCGAACGAGGTGGAGGAGGTGAACCAGTAGGCGGCGCCGATGTACGAGGCGACGGCGGCCGGCGCAAAGCGGAGCCGGTCGGTCTTGGCCAGGCCGAAGATCAGCAGGATCAGGCCCGCGGTGGCGACGACCTCGCCGAGGAGGAGGTTCCCGGCGGAGCGGTCGTGGGTGGACCACTTCACCAGCGGCTCGCCGAACATCGCGTCCGCCAGGATCGCCCCGGCGATCGCGCCCGCGATCTGGGAAGGTACGTAGACGGCGAGCTCACGCGCATCGACTCCCGCGCCGCCGCGGCGGGCGGACCACCACTCGGCGAGCGTGACGGCCGGGTTGAAGTGGGCGCCGGAGACCGGTCCGAGGAGCGCGATGAGCACGCCGAGCCCGAAGACGGTGGCGGTGGAGTTGGCCAGCAGCTGCAGGCCCACGTCCTGCGTCAGCTCGGTGGCCTGGATGCCGGAGCCGACCACGACGGCGACGAGGGCGGCGGTACCGACCAGCTCGGCGGCGGCGCGGGCGATCAGGGGGGTGCGGGGCGGGGTCGCGCCGGGTGCGGACTGGGGCGCGTCGGCGGCTATGACGGTGTCCGCTGCGGGGGCGGTGCCGACGGGCTCGGTGGCGGTCAAGGCGGGTTCTCCTCGGGCAGGTGAGGCAAAGCGCGGAAGGCTATGGGCAGGACCGCTTGAGGTTCGCTTCGGCGGTGGCTCGCGCGGTGTGGGCGAGGTCGGCGAACTGACCGGCGAGGGCTTCGATGACTTCCGGGCGCAGGCGGTAATAGATGAACCTCCCGCATGGCTCCGTATCCACGACCCCTGCCTCGCGAAGCACCTTCATGTGGTTGGAGAGGTTCGTCTGCTTGGCACCCGTCTCCTCCACGAGGTGGGTGGTGCAGAGCGTCTCCTTGGCGAGGAGGGTCACGATCCGGAGCCTGAGCGGGTCGGCCAGAACCCGGATCAGATCAGTGTCGACTGACGTCATCATGGGCTGATACTGTCACATCAGCTGGGACTGACACCAGCCCGAGCTGACCTCCGATGCGTACCCAAAGCCGCTGACCGAAGAGGTCGTCCAGGCAGCCGACATAGTGATCACGATGGGCTGCGGCGACGCCTGCCCCGTCGTGCCCAGCCGCCGCTACCTCGACTGGCCCGTCGCTGACCCCGACGGGGCGCCGATCGCCGTCGTCCGCGACATCCGCGACATCCGCGACATCCGCGACGAGATCGACGCCCACGTCAGCGAGCTGCTCGTGCAGCTCGCACTGTAGAGCCCCCACATCCCCACCAGCAGTCGCCTCACCCCAAGGAAGAACAGATGTCCTCCGCTCCCGCCGCCTCCGTCCTGTTCGTCTGCATCCACAACGCGGGCCGCTCCCAGATGGCGGCCGGGTTCCTGCGCCACCTCGCGGGTGACCGCGTCGAGGTCCGCTCCGCCGGTTCCGTGCCCGGCGAGCAGATCAACCCCTCGGCCGTCGCCGCCATGGCCGAGCTGGGCATCGACATCTCCGACCAGAAGCCCAAGGTCCTCACCCCCGAAGCCGCGCAGGCGTCCGACTACATCATCACGATGGGCTGCGGCGACGCCTGCCCGTACTTCCCCGGCAAGACCTACCTCGACTGGCAGCTGGAGGACCCGGCCGGTCAGGGCGTCGAGGCCGTCCGCCCCATCCGCGACGAGATCAAGGGCCTCATCGAGGGCTTGATCGCCGAGATCGACGCCAAGAAGCAGGCCTGACCGCGATGGCTATCGCGACTGTCGACGAAGGCATACGCAACGTCATCGTCATCGGCTCGGGCCCCGCCGGGTACACCGCATCCCTCTACACCGCCCGCGCCGACTGCAGCCGGCCGTCGTCGACGGCGCGATCTTCATCGGCGGCTCGCTGACGACGACCACCGAGGTCGAGAACTTCCCCGGCTTCCCCGAGGGCGTCGGCGGCCCGGTCCTGAACACGGCGAGAAGATCAAAATCGTCAAGCTGAACATCGACGAGAACCCGGAGACGGCCGCCGCGTACGGCGTCATGTCCATCCCGGCAATGAACGTCTTCGTCGGCGGCAGGGTCGCCAAGTTCTCCGCTAGCCCCGGTCAGGGACCTGTTCAGAGGGCTGGATCGTGGCCTGTGGAGCGTCGCCAGTCCCGGTAGGCGGCGACGGCGGTGGGGAGCGTGGGGAAGATGCGTTCGGGGCTGATCTTCGCTGTCAGCCCGTAGGCGTCGAGGGGACGGCGCAGGTCCTGCTTGACGCGGGCGAGTGCGAACACGATGTCTCGTTGGGCGAGTTCGAAGCGCAGGGCCTCGACGGCGTCGAGGGCCGTGATGTCGACCTCGACGTTGGCTTCGGTGTTCAGGACGAACCAGTGCACCGGTTCGTCCTGGGCCGCGACCGATGCCAGCGCCCGGCGGCGGAAGTCCTCGGCGTTGGCGAAGAACAGCGGCGAGTCGTAACGGTAGATGAGGAGGCCGGGAATGGTGCGGGCGCTCGGATAGTCGTCGATGTCGTGCATGCCGGCCAGGCCCGGGACGATTCCCTCGACGGCATCGTGGGGTCGGGCGACCCTCGTGAGGAGTTCCGCGACGGAAAGCGCCACGGCGAGGAGCACGCCGTACAGGATGCCGAGGGCGAGGACACCGAGACCACAGCCGAGGGCGAGCAGGAACTCGCGGCGGCGGAAGGCTGCCAGCCTGCGGAACTCGCCCACCTCGATCAGGCGTACGGCGGCGTAGACGACGATGGCGCCGAGGGCGGCGGAGGGGGTATGGGTGAGTAGGGGGCCGAGGAAGAGCAAGACAGCGGACACGCAGGCGGCGCCGACCAGTGAGTATGCCTGGGTACGCGCTCCCGAGGAGTCCGCGAGGGCGGTGCGGCTGGCACTGCTGCTGACCGGGAAGCCGTGCAGGACACCGGCGCCGAGGTTCGCCGCGCCGAGGGCGAGCAGCTCGCGGTTGGCGTCCAGGTGGTGTGGGTCGTCGTGCCGGGCGAACGCGCGTGCGGTCAGGACAACGTCGGTGTAGCCGACCAGCAGAACGCCGAGAGCCGGCAGGACCAGGTCGGCGAGGTCAGCGAGCCGGGGCAGGGCGAAACCCGGCAAGCCGGTCGGAACCGTGCCGATGACGTCGATCCCCCCTCCCGCGTCCAGTGTGAAGACCGCCACCACCGCCGTGGCGAGAACGAGGACGAGGAGTGGTCCGGGCAGAGTGCGCCACAGCAGAGGCAGGGTGAACAGCAGGAGCAGGCAGCCCGCGGCCATCACGGTCGTGGGCCACTGCAGGTCGCCGATGTGGCGGAGGAACGAGAAGAGCTGGGGAAAGAACCCCGATCCGCTGCCGCTGGTCCCGGTGAGGCGGGGCAGCTGATCCACGATCATGATGAACGCGACACCGGCCAGGTAGCCGACGAGCACGGGCCTGGAAAGAAGGTCGGCCAGGAAGCCGAGCCGGACGGCCCATGCGACCAGACAGAGCAGGCCGACGACGAGCGCCAGGGCAGCGGCGAGCGCCGCGTAGCGCGTGGGATCGCCGGCTGCGAGCGGCCCCACGGCCGCAGCGGTCATGAGGGCGGTGGTCGACTCCGGTCCGACGGACAGGAGGCGCGAGGTGCCGCTCAGGGCGTAGAGGACCATGGCCGGCAGGACGGCCCACAGGCCGACGACCGGAGGCAGGCCGGCCACACCCGCGTAAGCCATGACCTGAGGCACCAGGTAGGCGGCGACCGTGATCCCGGCCAGGACGTCGCCCCGTAGCCAGTTTCTCCGGTAGCCACGGAAGGCGGGCGGGATCGCTGTGATCCGTCCGTGCTTCGGCATGGCACCTCCGGGACTCCGCGCGAGCCTGTGCCTCACCATCGTGCCGGGCTGAGGGCTGCAAGGAGGTGAAGCGCGCGCGTGGGCCGACCGCTACGGGCTGCTCTCACGCAGACGGAAACCGGTGACCAGGTCGGGCCTGATCCGGATGGCGCCCGATGCGGTGCCCTCGACCCACGGCTGCAGGAGGTGCGCGTAGCGCTCGATCTCGCTGGGGATGGTGACGGCCGTGGCGTAGCCGGTGGCGACCACGCTCCACCCCAGGCGTTCGCCCTGATCGATGGCGTCGGCTTCGTACGCGACGACCACGCCCGCATCCCCCTGGGCCGCGAGCAAGGCTGCCAGCGTCGAGCCGTCCTGGACCTGGACGATGATGTCGCCGGCGTCGAGACGGTGGTTGACCGGGCGCACGGCGGGCAGCGCGTGACGGGTGAACACGATCCGGCCCAGTTCGACGGTGCCCAGCAGCCGCAGCGCCTCGTCAGCGCCGAGCTCTTCCATCAGCCGTCCCGACATGCTGACGGCAGGCGAAGTGGTGGTCGCACCGGCCGGGTCGCTCTTCATCGTGGGCATCCTTGGTCGAGCGGGCGGGACGCCAGGGCCCTTGCCCGCTGACGGCTTCTCAAAGGGGCGTGGGCCCAGGGGCATGGCTTCGCAGCACCGCGAGCCGCCGGCCGTATTCCTCGTCGTCGATGTCGCCTCTGGCGAATCGCTCCGCGAGAAGCCTCTCGGCCCCCTGGTCGGAGGCTGGGTACGGCGCGGCTGCCGTGTGCCCGTCCGCACCGTCTCGCCTGAGGGCGCGGACCACGAGGGCGGCCGCCGCGACGATCAGGGTCCAGACGATCAGCGTGGTGAGGGACATGGCGAACCATCCCCAGGCCCCCATGCCATGGTCATTCCAGTACATCGCGCACCTGCCGGTTGGACGGGGTCGACGGCCGCGAGCCAGCCATCTGCTGCCAGGATCTCTGGCTGCACCGAGCCCTGGCATGGGCCGGTCGGCCCACAGACGGGACCACAGGGCCCATGCCCGGGACCGCCGGGAACACCAAGACTGAAGGCGGACTCGAACAGGAGGCCGTTCATGAGCACCCCTTCACCCACCCGTATCTCTGAGGCGCTGGCCGCCGACTGCCGTTCCCGGTTGATGGAGCTGGCCCGAGAGGTCAACTTCGACGAGGGGACCCGGCTCTTTCGCTCCTGGCGTCTGGGCGCCGAGGCGATGACGCCCCTCCGCGCGTACGAGTTCGACGCGGCGCGCGTACGGACGCTGATGGACGCCGACACCGCCTTCGGCTCTGCCCTGGGCCACTGGGTCGGGCAGGTCCTCGCCAACCGGCTGCAGGCCGCCCGCGTGCGCCTTCTCGACCTGTACGCGCCCTACGGCAGCGGCAGCTTCCTCTGATCGTCCGTACGCCGAAGGAGCCGGTCATGCCCGCATCCCGCTACACCGTCAGTGACGTCATGACCAACACCGCCGTCGCCATCGGCCGCGAGGCGTCCTACAAGGAGATCGTCGAGCTGATGCACCAGTGGAAGGTCAGCGCGGTCCCCGTCCTGGAAGGCGAGGGCCGGGTCGTCGGCGTGGTCTCCGAGGCGGACCTGCTGCCGAAGGAGGAGTTCCGGCGTACGGACCCCGCGCTGCCCGAGCAGCTGGAGGAAGCGTCGAAGGCCGGCGCGGTGCTGGCCGAGGAGCTCATGTCGAGCCCGGCGATCACCGTGCACCCCGACGCGCCCGTCGCCGAAGCTGCCAGGATCATGGCGCGCAGGCACGTCAAGCGCCTGCCCGTGGTGAACGCGGTCGGCATGCTGGAGGGTGTGGTCAGCCGCAGCGACCTCCTCAAGGTGTTCCTGCGGCCCGACGAGGAGCTCGGGGAGGAGATCCGCCAGAGCGTGCTCACCGAGCTGACACCCGGCGTGACCTTGGACTTCGCCGTACAGGACGGGGTCGTCACTCTGCGCGGCCCGCTGCGGGACCGGGCCTTGGTTCCCCTGCTCACACGGGCGATCCGCGCGGTCGAGGGCGTCGTGGACGTCCGGATGGAGCTGGAAAACACCATCGCTGCCTAGCGCGCCCCGCCGGCCACGGGTGCATTGTGCGTCTTCCTGAGACAATTCGGATGGAAACGCACAGCACACGGACCGAGCCAGGGGCGATCATGTCCGACGATCCGAACGTCTCCCCGGAGGCGCCGGTCAAGGTGTTCCTCCTCGATGACCACGAGGTGGTCCGGCGCGGGCTGCGAGACCTCCTGGACGCAGAGCCGGACATCACGGTCGTGGGCGAAGCCGGCACGGCCGAGCAGGCGCTCGCCCGCGGGCCGGCGCTCCGTCCGGACGTCGCCGTACTCGACGTGCGGCTGCCCGACGGCGACGGCATCACTGTCTGCCGCGAGCTGCGCTCGCGGATGCCGGGCCTGGCCTGCCTGATGCTGACGTCGTTCGACGACGAGGACGCCCTGCTGGACGCGATCATGGCAGGCGCCGCCGGCTACGTCCTGAAGCAGATCAAGGGCTCCGACCTGGTCTCGGCCGTGCGCACGGTCGCCACCGGCCAGTCCATGCTGGACCCCGCGACCACCGCCCGCCTGATGCACTCCCTGCGCGACCCGGAAACCGCGAAGGCACCGGAGGACGCCCGCCTGGCAGCCCTGTCCGAACGGGAGCGGGCCGTCCTGGAGCTCATCGGCGAGGGCCTCACCAACCGGCAGATCGCCAAGCGGCTCTACCTGTCCGAGAAGACGGTCAAGAACCACATCTCCCGGCTGCTGGGCAAGCTCGGAGTGGAGCGGCGGGTTCAGGCGGCCGTGATCGCCGCCCAGGTGCACGAGCACGCCGCCGGGACGGCGAAGAAGTCGTAGGGACGTCTGGTGACGATCACCGCGTCGGCGGGACCAGAGGTACCTGCCACTCCAGGCGAGTACCACGCTCCCCGTCTCCTAGCGCCGCAATCCCCATCTGGCCGCTGAGCCTTTCGGCACGCTCCGCCAGGTTCCGCAGTCCGCCGCGCCGACCGCCTACGGGCAAGCCGACCCCGTTGTCGGTCACCGTGATGGTCAGCTTCCCGTTGGCCGCGGCGATCGAGACCTCCGCCCGCGTGGCCTCGGCATGGCGGGCGACGTTGGTGAGAGCTTCCCCCACCACGGCGAGGACCTCGTCGGCGACGGTCGACGATACGTCGGTGTCGATCAGCCCTTCCATCCGCAGGGCAGGGGCGAAGCCGAGGACTGCAGCCGCCTCGTCCAGGGCCTGGACGGCGCGGGAGCGCAGCTTGGATGCCTCACCGGGGGCGTCGTGCTCGCGGAGTCCGAAGATGGTCGATCGGATGATCTTGATGGTGGTGTCCAGGTCGTCCACGGCGCGCGCGAGGCGTTCGGACGCCTCGGGGTGGTCGACGAAGCGCTGGGCGCTCTGGAGGGTCATGCCCGTGGCGAAGAGCCGCTGGATGGCGAGGTCGTGCAGGTCGCGGGCGATGCGGTCGTGATCCTCCAGCAGGCTCATCTGCTCGGCGTCTCGGCGCCGGTCGGCAAGCTCCAGTGCGAGGGCGGCCTGGCCGGCGAACCCCGGCAGCGCGGCGATCTCCGCGAGGGCGAACACGGGGCGACCGTGCCGCCGGGCGAGCATCAGGACGCCACTGAGCTTTTCCTTGGTGCCGACGGTGACGGCCACGGCCGGGCCGAAGCCGGTCCACCTCTCGGGTTGGACGGTGACGCGCTCGTCGGTCGCCACGTCGGGGACCGCGACGAGGCCGTCGCGGGCCAGCGCGGCCTCGGCGAGAGTGCCCTGGGTGCTGGGCAGGACGATCCCACGGTGCGCCTCCGCCCCCTCCCCGAGGGCGAGGGAGCCTCGCAGTTCACCGGCGGAGCCGAGCAGGTAGAAGACGCCCATGTCAGCGCCGGTGATGTCCTTGGCCCGCTCCAGCATGCCCTCGAGGACCTCGTCCTCGGGCGCTCCGGAGAGCAGGGCGCTGGTGATGTCCGAGCTGGCCTCCAGCCAGCGCTCGCGCAGCCGGACCCCCTCGAAGAGCCGCGCGTTCTCGATGGCGATGCCGGCCGCGACGGCGAGGGTGGACAGGACCGCTTCGTCCTCGGCGTCAAACTCGACTCCGCCGCGCTTCTCGGTGAGATAGAGGTTGCCGAAGACCTCCTCGCGGACCCGGATCGGGACACCGAGGAAGGAGTGCATCGGCGGGTGGTGGTCGGGGAACCCGTACGAGGCCGGGTGCTCGGACAGTTCCGACAGCCGCAACGGTTCGGGGTGGCGGATCAGCTCGCCGAGGATGCCGTGGCCGGAGGGCAGGTCTCCGATCTGTGCGCGAAGTCCGTCGCTGATGCCGACGGGAAGGAACTCGGCCAGCTTCCTGTCGTTCCCGATGACCCCGAGGGCTCCGTATTCGGCGTCCACGAGCACCACGGCGGCCTCGACGATGCCACGCAGCACCTGCGGCAGGTCGAGTTCCCGGCCCACGGACATGACGGCCTCGAGCAGACCGTTCAGCCGGTCCCGGGTGCCCCTGACCTCGTCGATCCGCGCCTGCAGCTCATCCAGCAGTTCGTCCAGCCGCAGTCGGGGAACACCGCTCCGGGTGGGCTGCCCGCCTGCGCTCATGCCCGCCTCCGGCTGGTAGCGATGGCGAGATGGCCATCGCTTCCACGGTATCTCCGGCCAAAGGGCCCGGCCTTCCCACTCAGCGGGCCATTGCCCCGTACGGCCGCTCCTCGTTCCGCGGCGTACCGGTTTCGTCGTGCAGGTGTCGTACGGCGGGGTGTCGTCCTCATGGTGCAGGGCAACGACTGCTGCCGCGCTGGCGAGCCCTGTGCCGGCCCAGCCCACCGGCTGGGTGTCCAGCAGCGACTGCAGAGCGGGAGCGGCGTCCGGGTGGTCACCGATCGCGAGGGTCAGGAGTGCGGCACCGAACAGCACCGTGATCAGCGGAGCACGCAGCTGCGCCAGCACCCGACGGTGGAGGGGGCATGGGTCGCGGAGGTGCCACCTCGTTGCGCCCGTACCGGGCCGGTCGGCGTGCGGCTTCGGCCTGCGTCAGCCCCGCCGGGGCCGGGGAGCCGACAGGCGTGTCGATCGCGCGGCTGGTCATGGCGGACTCACTCGGTGGGGACGGTGATCACCGGGCAGTGCGCACGGTGCAGGAGGCCGTGGACGACGGATCCGATCCGCATGCCGGTGTAGCCGCCGCGGCCGCGGCGGCCCACGACGACGGCCAGGGCGTGCTCGGCGGCCCCGGCCAGTTCCTCGACGGGGTGGCCGGTGAGGACCTCGTGCGTCACGTGCACGTCCGGGTACTTCTCGGACAGGCCGGCGGTGGCCTCGGAGAGCAGGGTGCGCTGGGCGTGCAGCGCCACCTCTTCGTCGTCGGGCATGACGAGCGGCGGCTGCCACACGCAGACGGCCCGCAGTGCCGCCCCCCGAAGGTCGGCCTCGTCGAAGGCGAAGTCCAGCGCGGCAGTGGCGGACGCGCTGCCGTCGATGCCGGCGACGACGTAGGGCGGCTGCTGGCTGATGTGCTCGGCGTCGCCCACGACGACGACCGGGCCATGGGCCTGGGCGGTGATGGGGACCACGAGCGAGCCGGCGCTGAAGAACTCGGCGGTGCGGCTCAGGTGCCGGGAGCCGAGGACGATCATGCGGGCTTCTCGCGCCGCGCCGCCCAGGACGGGGACGGGGAAGCCGCCGAGCAGATCACCGCTGACGCTCACCTCGGGGTGGCGGTCACGCACCCAGTTGCACGCTTGTTCGAGTCTGTCGGATCCGGCCTGCCGCAGGGCCGTCCGGCCGGGGGTGTCATCGACGTGATGGGTGCCGTGCTGGGGCGGTACCGCGAGCACCAGACGCAGCGGGAGCCTGCGCCGTTGTGCCTCGTCGGCGGCCCAGGCCAGGGAAAGGTGCCAGTCCCTCTCCGGGTCGATGCCCACGACGATGTCACGGCGTCCTGCCGGGTGGCTGGTCATGACCGGCTCCCGAAGTCGCTGCCGGTCCGGGGGATGAGGAGGATGGGGCAGTGGGCGTGGTGCAGCAGGCTGTGTGTGGCCTTGCCCAGGTTGGGGACGAGTCCGAGGGGCCCCGGGACCCGGCGGCCGCCCATGACGAGCAGGTCGGCATGTCGGGACGCCTCGACCAGGACGCCGGCCACGGAGATGCTCTTCTCCGCATCGGCCTGCACCTCCAGGTCGGGGAACTCGCCGCGGATCGCGTCCGTGACGGCCCGCAAGCTCTCTGCGTGCCCGCCGGCGATCTCGTCGACGCCGTCGAGCATGCTGACCACCTCGCCGACGGACTGGAGCACGTTCCACACGTGCAGCAGCCGCAGGGAGGCCTTGTGCAGCTCGGCTTCCCGGGCGGCGTACCGGGCGATCAGGAGGTCGTGTTCGTCGCGGACCGCTGCGAGGACGGTGCCGGTCTCCTCGGTCCCGTCGATGCCTCGGACGACGATGAGGGGGGTCATGGCGATGGCCGCGGTTCCCAGCCCGACCGAGCCGAGCATGAGGGAGTTGAACCCGCCCAGGCCACGGTTGCCCACCACGACCGTGCCGTGCAGTCCGCCGGCCCGGTGCAGGCTGTCGACGGCGCCCGCGCGGCTGAATTCGGTGGTCACGTTCAACCCGGGGTACTCGGCCGACACGGCCTTCGCCGTGTCGTCCAGAAGCGCCCGGCCGCTGACGCGGACCCGTTCGATGGTCTCCGCCGACAGGTACAAGGCCCTGCCGTCGGTGTCGGCGCCGTAGACGATGTGCAGGGGACGGTCACGGCGTACGGCCTCCTTGGCCGCCCACAGGGCAGCTACGCGCGCCGACTCCGAGCCGTCCACACCGACGGTGACCGAGCTGGTGTCCGGGGTGCGGAATGTGCTTTCCACGATTCCTCCCAACCGAGAAGCCGATGAGGGACACCACTCACGCTGGCACCGTCGGCGCTTCTGGAAGAGGGCCGCCCGGGACCGACGACGGGACCAAAGGTCCCCATCGTCGCGGCCCGGCACTCCGGGCCCTTGCGGGCCCCTGGACTGGACCGTTCGGCCCTCGATCAGCGGCAATCGCGGGCGGATGGTGGGGGGCACACCCCCACACGGGACATCAGCCTCGCGTGAAACGGCGGAGCAGGAGGGCCTCATGAAGCGCATCAAGGTGGCGGACCTGATGACCGACGAGGTCGTCTCCGTGGCTCCGGGCACCGGCTTCAAGGATGTCGCGAAGCTCCTCGCCCAGTACGACATCTCCGGAGTCCCTGTCCTGGATGACGAGGACCGCGTCGTGGGCGTCGTCTCGCAGACGGACCTGCTGGCCCACACGGTGTCGGGCCCTCATCCCTCTGAGCAGAGTGGCACAGCGGCTGGGCCTCCTACTGCGGGCGAGGTCATGTCCGCGCCCGCGGTCACCGTCCATGCCGAAGAGACAGTGGCTGACGCCGCCCGGCTGATGACCCGCCGGGGTATCGAACGCCTCCCCGTCGTGGACGTGGAGGACCGGCTGGTCGGCATCGCCACCCGCCGGGACCTGCTTCGCATGTTTCTGCGTCCGGACTCCGAGATACGCCGGCGTGTCAGCGACGAGGTCCTCACGGAGGTGCTCGGTGTGCCGGCCGGTGACGTCGACGTCCACGTGGTGGATGGCATCGTCACCCTGGACGGCCATACGGAGCGCCGGAGTCAGCTCCCTGCACTTCTCAGCCTCGTCGAACAACTGGACGGGGTCGTCGCCGTGGCATCGCACGTCACTGCCCGCACCGACGACACGACCACCACTCATGCCGACCACGCCCGGCACACGATGCCGTGGTGATGAGCGCCGGACTGCACGAAAGGAACCGCAGGCATGAAGAACCACGTGACCGTCGGCGTCGACGGCTCCCCGGAGAGCCGGGCAGCAGCACGCTGGGCCGCGCACGAGGCCGTCCTGCGGCAGGTACCGCTACGGCTCGTGCACGCCGTTGACTGGCCCCTGGACCCGGTGTTCCCGGGCTTGGGCCGCCAGGACGTGGACCGCTGGGCGGACCAGGCCCTGGCCGAAGCCGCGCAGGAGCTGCACGGGCGCCACCCGCGCCTGGAGATCACGACCCGCTGCCTGACCGCACGGCCGGCCGCCGCCCTCGCGGCCGAGGCCGCCGACGCCGGGCTGCTGGTCCTGGGATCGCGCGGTCTGGGTGGCCTGGTCGGTTTCATCGTCGGCTCGGTGGCGATGTCGACCGTGGTCGCGACCGACACCCCGGTCGTCCTCGTTCGCGTCGCCGACGACCCGGACGGCCCGGGCACCGGCTCCGGCGCCGAGATCGTCGTAGGCGTCGACATCCACGAAGCGTGCGACCGGGTGCTCACCTTCGCCTTCGAAGAGGCGGCCCGGCGCGACTGCACATTGCGGGCCGTGCACGGCTGGAAGATGCCGCCCGCCTACAGCTACGTCCCCTTCTTCGACCCGGACAACGAAAGGGACATCGGCACGAGCGTCACACATATGGTGGACGACATGCTGCTGCCATGGCGGCACAAGTTCCCCAACGTAAACGTCAGCCACAACGTGTTCATGGGATCCGCGGGCGAGCATCTCGTCCGGGCCTCGCAAGGAGCGGGACTCGTCGTCGTGGGACGCCATGTGCGCCGCTCCCCCCTCGGCGCGCACCTGGGCGCGGTCGCCCACTCGGTCCTGCACCACGCAGCGGCTCCCGTGGCCGTCATCGCCCACGACTGAAGGAGCGGTACCTGTGGCCGGACCGCCTCAAAGCCCCGGACGGCCCTACCCACGGACCAGTCGCCCTTCACACCATCACGAGTACCGGCCGCCCCATCGAGGAGGAAGACCATGAAGCACCTGCGTACCGTCAATGACGTCATGACACACGCCGTGATCTCCATCGACCGGGCAACCGCGTTCAAGGACATCGTGGAAGCACTGCGGATGTGGAACGTCAGCGCGCTCCCCGTCCGTGCCCAGGACGGACAGGTGGTCGGCGTCGTCTCCGAAGCCGACGTGCTGCTCAAGCCCCAGAGCCCCGACACAGCTCACGACACCACCGCCGAGCAGCTGATGACCCGCCCGGCCACGACCGTCACGAAGGACGCCACCATCCCCACCGCGGCGCGGTTGATGGCCCGCGGGCACCTCAAGCGCCTTCCCGTGGTCGACGGCGACGGCCGCCTCGTCGGCGTCGTCAGCCGCGGCGACCTGCTCAAGGTCTTCCTGCGCCCGGACGAGGACATCGGCGCCGAGATCCGCGAACTGATCATGTACCAGCTGATCCCGCACGGTTACGCCGAAGTGCGCGTCCACGTCGCCAACGGCATCGCCTACCTCGACGGATCGCTGCCGGACCCCGCGATGGAAGACGTCGTCGTACGCGCTGCCGGCACCGTACCGGGCGTCATCGACGTCAAGGCGGATTTCACCGTCCCCGTCTCGGCATGAGGGCACGACCGCCATGAGGCACCGCAGCGTCGCGGACCTGATGACGCGCACCGCCGTCACCGTCCGGCGCACGACCGCTTTCAAGGAGATCGCCCTGCTCCTGAAGGAGTTCGACATCACCGCCATGCCCGTGATCGACGAAACCGGGCACCCGGTCGGCGTCGTCTCCGAAGCCGACCTTCTCCGCCGGCGGCCCGCCGGTGGTGCGGCAACAGCCGAGGAGCTGATGACGAGCCCGGCTGTCACAGCCCGACCCGAGTGGAGCGTGGTCCGCGCGGCCCGGGTCATGCAGCGGCACCAGATCAAGCGGCTGCCGGTCGTCGACGAGGAAGGCCGCGTTGTCGGCATCCTCAGCCGCAGCGATCTGATCCAGCTCTTCCTCCGCCGCGACCATGCAATACAGGAAGAGATCCTCGAAGACGTCCTCACCCGGACACTCCACCTCGCTCCTTCGGCCGTCACCGTCGAGGTCGACGACGGCCTGGTGACGCTCAGCGGCACCGTGCCGCAGCCCGGACTGCTGCCCGTGGTGGTGCGTCTCTGCCAGAGCGTCGACGGGGTCGTCGATGTCGACAACAGACTCACCTGCGCCGAGGCCGAACGGAGCTGAGCGGGCAATGAGGGCCGATCGGCCCCGGGTTGGGCCGCTCGGTCCTTCCCCGAGGCCCCGCAAGCGGAAGAGCCTGAAAGCAGGGCCATCCGACCCAGGAGGAACACCATGTCGAACCGGATCACGGTAGGTCTGGACGCATCGGGCGCCGACAGCGCCGCAGCCGACTGGGCCGCCAACGAAGCCGAACTGCGCGGCGCGACGCTGGAACTCGTCCACGCAGAGGACTGGGTTTCAGCGAGGAGCCGGTGCCGACCGTAGTGCTGGACGGTCTGTGGGCCGCGGCCCACGTGGAGGGCTGCCGGCTCACGGTCCCGGACACCTGGCACATCGACACCGTGCTCGGGCTGGTACGGGACGCAGAACACCGCGAGGAGATCGATCCGCTCGCCCAGGCGGAGACCACGGCCTGGACCTCCCCCACGCACAGCGCTACAGGTACACGTCGCGACGGCATTCCCGCCGCCGTATTCGGCCCCAAGGCTTCCGGTCCTTCTGCAAGCCACCGCTGACGGCCTTGCCACCTCGATGACGTCCCATCCCCTGGAATGGCCGGAGCTGCGGTGGACGCTGCGCGACCCGGTCGCCGCCATGGGACACGTGCAGATGGTCTTCCGCCTCGGCTGCGGCCCCGCAGGCCCCGACACGCCCCGCCGTCCGTTGACCGAGGTCCTGGAAATCCGGGAGTAGAAGCCGGCGGAACACGCGAGATGCTCAAGGGCGACTCCGCTCAGGGCGCGAGGTCTCGGCGCTGGAGCAGCAGATGAGCCAGCAGGATGCCCAGCACTCCCGTTCCGACAAGAATCCCGAGCTGGGGCCAGAGCACGCCGCCTTCGGCCAGGGCGTCACCCGGGGCGTAGTAATGG
Source organism: Streptomyces sp. NPDC060031 (assembly GCF_042736805.1). NCBI lineage: Bacteria > Bacillati > Actinomycetota > Actinomycetes > Kitasatosporales > Streptomycetaceae > Streptomyces > Streptomyces sp. NPDC060031. Next base: position 37,729 of record NZ_JBHWVM010000011.1, on the reverse strand, counting down.
AACGGGCTGAGGAACCTCAGCGAGGTTGCAGGCGACCAGGCCAGAGCGATGAAGTTGACGGCGAACCCCACGGCCCCGATCGCGATGGTCGCGCCGACCACCTGGGCCCGCCGCCGCCCTGCAGCCGACACGGCCATCGCCGGCCCGATCAGGCACAGAGCGAAGCCGAGACCCATGACCCCGGCGGCGAACACCCCGCCGAGCGGCACCGCACGGTGGATGTCCGGTGACAGCGCCACCCCCACCGCGACCGTGAGGGTCGCTGCCACGTTCAGGGCCAGCGCCGCGAGCACCAGTGCGGCGGTCCGCTCGGCCAGCAGCCGGGTACGGCTGACGGGACGCACCATGACCAGTTCCACCGTCCCGGATTCCACGTCCGCCGCCACGGCGGCCGCGGCCAGCGAACCGATCGCGGTGAGCTGCATGGCGATCCAGAACGGGTGGGTGAGACCGGCACCCAGCAGACCGGGGTAGCTGGCGATCGACACGTCGCCGCTGGACCCGCTGAACGCCCGGTAGGCCGAGGGCGGTCCCTTCCCGCCCGCGGAGAAGAGCTGCTCGGGAGGAATCGCGTGGGCGACCACCACGATGAGCGCCTCGAACACGACCATCCCGACGAGCAGGGCGGCCAGCATCCGGCGCCGCCGGTACAGGGCCAGCCACAACAGCGGCCACCGCCGTCTCACGGCTCCTCCCGCACGGAGCCGTCGCGGTACAGGTCCATGAAGGCCTCGTCCAGCCCGGCCTCCTCCACCGTGACGTCGGCCACCGGCAGGCCGAGCAGGGTACGCAGGGCGCCCACCACCTCGACCGGCGGTACGAGCAGCTCCACCCGGTCCCCCTGCCAGCGCGGGTCCCAGCGCTCCGCGTCGCCCAGTGGCCGTACCCCCTGCCCGTCCGCGAAGGACAGCCTGATCCGCCTGGCACGGGCCTCGCGCAGGCCGGCCACGCTCTGGACCGTCACCAGCTGCCCGTCCCGGATGATCGCCACCCGCCCGCACGTGCGCTGCACCTCCGGCAGGATGTGGCTGGAGAGCAGGACCGTACGTCCGGCGGCGGCCGCCTCGTCCAGCAGCGCGAAGAAGGTCTCCTGAACCAACGGGTCAAGTCCCTCGGTCGGTTCGTCGAGCACCACCAGGTGCGGATCGTGCTGCATCGCCTGCACCAGCCCGAGCTTCTGTTTCATGCCCCGCGAGTACGCCCCGACGGGGCGGGCGAGGATCGCGGGCGTCAGCCCCAGCCGGTCGCACAGCTCGCCGCGGCGGGGCACCAGAGCTCCCTGCAACGCCGACAGCAGATCGAGCGTTTCCGCTCCGGAGAGTTCCGGGTACAGGCGCAGTTCACCCGGCAGGTACCCCAGCTGTGGGGCCACCCGGCGGTGATCTGCGATCGGGTCCAGCCCGAGTACTCTCACGCGTCCCTCGGTCGGCCGGAGCAGCCCGGTCAGGCACCGCAGCGTGGTCGTCTTTCCCGCGCCGTTCGGCCCGAGGAAGCCGAACACCTCTCCTGGTCGCACGGTGAGACTCAGGCGGTCGACTCCCATCACCGGCCCGTACCTCTTGGTCAGTCCGGTCAGCTCGATCGCCGGCCCGTCACTCATGGGTCCAGTCTGAGCCTGCTGCTGGAGACCTGCCCGCTTACCCAAGGTCGTAGGCCATGAGGGGGGCGTGCTGCGGTGCGGTCCCTGCTGCTGCCATGTCGGTGTAGGCGGTGCGCTTGAGCTGCATCGCCAGGTCCTCGAGCGCCCGGGCGGCCGCGAGTTCGTCGCCGATCTCGGGCACGTCCTTGTCCGTGGGGTTGCAGCGCGCGGTGCCGTGGCCCGTGAGGCGGGTGGTTCCGGTGTCGAGTTCGACGCGGACCTTGGTCGCGTGTTCTTCCTCGAAGAGGTAGAGGTGGGTCTTCCATTCGGTCGTGTGCGACATGGTGTTCCTCCGGTGGGTCAGGAGTGGTGGTGGCGGCGTCGGGCCCGGCGTCGGACCTCGTCGCTTGCCCAGACCAGCGATGGGAAGGCCGAGATGAGGAGGACGACGTCCAGCGGGAGGGCGGCCGTGCCGGAGAGGTTCTGGAGCGGCGGCGCGTACACGAGCGCTGCGGTGAAGACGAGTTCGAAGCTCGCTTGGTGCTCATGGCGGGTGCTCCTTGATTCCGTGGTGCGGGGCTGATGTCGGTCCTCGCCGTAGTGCCGCTCCTCGGCGGCGGCCCCGTGCTGCTTGACGGCGGCGAAGCTGTCAGGGGCGACGGAGACCGAGTCGATCCCGGCACGGACGAGGAAGGCGGCGTACGCCGGGTCGTCGCCGGGCCCGCACAGGCCTACGGGGCGTCCCAAGGACCTGGACCGGGGATCTCGGCCATCACGTCGAGGACCTTGTCGGCCTCTTCCAGGGTGCGACAGAACAGGATCATGACCGATGACGTTGGTCAGGCCATCTCGCCGCGCACCCGGCGAAGGGCTTGGCATTCGAGGGCGAAGCCCTCCCGGTAGCCCTCGCTGTAAGGCCGCCACCCGTGGTCACGGCCGACGCTGTGCGCGCCGGCCTCAGGAGGCCCCGTCGACGCCTGAAGCCGCGGCCCACTGCCCATACGCCAAGCGCGCCCGAGGCGAGATCACGCCGCCCGGACGATGGTGATCGGGCACGGCGCATGGAGCGCCGCCTGCTGGCTCACCGAACCGAGCAGGGCTCGGCTGAAGCCGCCGCGACCGCGGCTGCCCACGACCAGCATGTCCGCACCCTCTGCCGCATCCACCAGGACATCGACCGGATTGCCGCGCACCAGGCGCTGGTGCACGGAGGAGGCACCGTCCTCACCGAGGACCGTGCGGACCTCCTCGACCAGACGTCGCTCGGCCTCCTCCTGATCGAACGTGGCGTCGACCGCCGGAGCCGACCACGACGCGGCACCGGGCAGGTCCCACGCCGCGACCGCCTCCACTCGCCCGCTCACCAGCCCTGCGTACCGGACCGCCCAGCGCAGCGCGGCCTGGGACGAGGGCGATCCGTCGACACCCACCACGATCCGCGGAGCCTCATGCTGCCTGTCCATTCCGTTCACCCTTCCAAACGGCTGATACATCCACAGTGTGCGCTTCGCGAACGCGCCGCCACGCGGGCATCCGGTGGCTGCCGTGTCAGCCCTCATGGAGGCGGAACCAGCGCTCCTGGCCTGCGGAAATACGTTCGCGCCGGTCGCCGGGCAGGACAAGGGGCACCGGGCCCAAGAGCGACGAGCCGTGGCAGGTGCGCCGCAGGTAGTGGTCCACCGTCCTGCGCCAGAGGTCGGCTTCGAGGCGGCGCCCGAGCCGAAGGAACAGTTGTTCGAGTTCCGTGGGGCGGAAGAGGTAGCCGAGCATGAGGGTGTCGGCCTGCTTGGACGCCTGGTAGCGGTTGGGTGTGTCGCCTTCGGCTTCCAGGATGCGGTCCAGGCGCCGGATGTCGTGGTAGCGGGCACGGTAGCCGTCCCAGTCGAGCTCGGCGAGGTCCCCGTAGCCGTGGAACTGGCTGATCACGTCACGATGGAACGGCACGTACAGGCGGTGGGAGACGCGTTCCGGGCGGGAGGTCGATGTGACGGGCACTGAGGAAGGCGCGTACGCCGTCCAGGCGGGCCTTTGCCGTCGACCAGGTCCCGGTATTCGCGGACGGCGTCGAACGGGCGCGGTCGCGCACCGGAGTGCGAAGGTTGCCACTCGGGGAGGCAGCCGTCGAAGGTCTCCTTCCAGGCGGCCGCGTGGCGGTCCGCCGTGGCGAGGAGCGCTCCATCGGTGTCGAAGACGACCGCGCGTAGTTCTTTCATGAGTCGTGCACCACGCGACGGCCGGTGATCCGGGCGGGAGTGAGCTTCATCCAGTGGGTGCGCGGGCCGCCGGCCCAGGGCTGGGAGCGGGCCGTGGTGTTGAGGTGGCGAAGTTCGTGCGGGTCCGTGACGGCTGCCAGTTCACCGACGGCCAGCACGCTCCAACCAGTGGCCGTGACGTCATCGATGTTGTCGATCTCGAAGGCGACCTCGGTACCTGCCGCTCTGGCCGTGACGGCTTCCACGGATGTGCGGAAGGCGATGTCGGTTCCTGCTACGAAGTAGTTCACGGGGAGGACGGCCGGGCCTTCGGGAGTGAAGATGGCGATGCGGCCCACGCCGTGCGTGTTCAGCAGCCGTCGGCACTCGGTCTCGTCCAGCGGTACGAGCGCACTGTCGCGCCGGGCGGTGGCGCGGCCCGCGACGCGGTGGGCGCTGGCGCCGGTCAGGTCGTCGACGGTGAGGCCGAGGGCGTCGGCCACCCGGACGAGGGTGCCGATGGCAGGACTGGCGGCGTGCTCCTCGAGGTAGGCGATGTACGTGCCGTCGGCGCCGCACTGCCGGCCAAGTTCGTCACGGCTCAGGCCAAGGGCTTCACGGCGGGCCGCCAGACGGCGGCCCAGGTCGGTGCGTCCGGTCATCTCGCCGGACGGCTCCGGGTGGGTGCTCGGCGTGCTCTTCACAGCAGTCACTGCTCCTGGGTCGGTACGGCGACCGTGTCGTGCTGCGGTCCGCCGAGCACGACCTTGAGGGCTCCGGTTTCACCGGCGCGGGAGAAGACGTCGTACGCCTCTTCCATCTGGTCCAACTCGAAGCGGTGGGTGACCATCGCGGTGCCGGGGAGGCGACCGGCGGCCATCATGCGCAGCAGCATGGGGGTGGAGTGGGTGTCGACGAGGCCGGTGGTAATGGTGACGTCCTTGATCCAGAGGTCTTCGAGGTGGAGGACTGCGGGCTTGCCGTGGACGCCGATGTTGGCGACCCGGCCACCCGGGCGGACCATGCGGGTGCACATCTCGAACGCCTCGGGCACACCGACGGCCTCGATGACCACGTCCGCGCCAAGCCCGTCGGTGAGGTCCTCCACGAGCCGTTCGGGCTCTTCGTCCGCGCTCACGGTGGCGTCGGCGCCGAGGTCGCGCGCGGCAGCGAGCCGGGACGCGGCGAGATCGACGGCGATGATCCGCCCGGGGCTGTAGAGCTGTGCTGTGGCGATTGCGGCCAGGCCGATGGGTCCGGCACCGACGACGACGACCGTGTCACCTGGGCGCACGTTGCCGTTGAGCACGCCGACCTCGTAGGAGGTCGGGAAGATGTCGGCGAGAAGTACCGCGTCGTGGCTGGCCAAGGCGCTGGGGAGCGGGTAGACGGAGAGGTCGGCGAAGGGGACGCGTACGTATTCGGCCTGCGTGCCGTCGATCGTGTGGCCCAGGACCCAGCCCCCGCCTCCACGGCACTGGCCGTAGTGCCCTTCACGGCAGAAGCGGCAGCGGCCGCACGCGGAGATGCAGGAGATCAGGACGCGGTCACCGGGGCGGACGCTGCGGACGTCGCCGCCCGTCTCGACGACGGTCCCGACGGCCTCGTGTCCGAGGATCCGTCCGGGTGTCACTTCGGGGACGTCGCCCTTGATGATGTGCAGATCGGTGCCGCAGATCGTGACGGCGTCGACCCGGACGATCGCGTCGGCGGCGTCCTTGACGGAGGGGTCCGGGACGTCCTGCCAGGAGGTCTGTCCGGGCCCGTGGAAGACGAGTGCCTTCATGGCGCGGCCTTCTCTCTGTGTGCTGTGCGGGAGGGGGTCACCGTCAGGCTGTGCCTGTGTCCCTTCCTCCCGCTTGGGCCGGTCGGCCCCTACCCGGGACCGGTCGGTACCCAGCGGACAGGGCGTTCCGGTGCGATGGTGGAGACCGGCATCCGTTCCAAAAGGAGGGCAGCTGCCGTGTCCCGGTCAGCCCCGTCTCCTGCTTCCGCCCGCCCGGCCCTGCTGAGGTTCCTCGGCGGAGTGCGGACGGTCACCGGCAGCAAGTTCCTGGTCGAGAGCGACCACGCCCGGATCCTCGTCGACTGCGGACTCTTCCAGGGTGTCGCGGACCTGCGCCGTCGCAACTGGGACAAGCTGCCCTGTGATGCCTCGGACATCCACGCCGTCGTCGTCACCCACGCCCACCTGGACCACTGCGGCTACCTGCCGCGCCTGGTCCGACACGGCTTCCGCGGCCCGGTCCTGACCAGCGCCGCCACCGCACGTCTCGCCGAGATCGTGCTCCGCGACAGCGCCCGCCTCCAGATGGGTCCGACCGCGGAGCCGTGGCGGACGACAGCGCCAAAGCGGTCCAAGCCGAAATCGTCGATGCGATCGCCTCGCGAGACCGAGTCATCGACCCTGCCCCGGCCGTCCATGATCTGGTTGCGGACCTTGATGACTCCGGCGTCGTCGAGGCAGCGGGTTGCGGATTCCCACGGACAGTACGCATGATGACTAGGCTGGCTGCGGCACGATTCCTTTCGTTGACGTCGAGGCCGGTGGTTGACTCGACGGTGTCGCACCAGTCAGCCCGCTCGGCCAACTAACGTTGTGAGTCACACGGTTTCAGCGGCGGACCCGGGGCATGCCGAGGCCGATCCACGAGATGATCTCCCGCTGGATCTCGTTGTTGCCGCCGCCGAAGGTGAAGATGACGGCGCTGCGGTAGCCGCGCTCCAGTTCGCCGTGCAGGACCGCGCCGGCGGAGCCGTCCTTGAGGGCCCCGGCCGCGCCGACCACCTCCATCAGCCAGGCGTACGCGTCCCGGCGCGCCTCGGAGCCGTACACCTTGACCGCGGAGGCGTCCTGGGGGGTGAGGGTGCCGCCCTGGACGGCATTGACCATCTGCCAGTTGAGCAGCTTCATGGCGTCGAGCCGGGCGTGGGTGCGGGCGAGGCGGCCGCGGACCCAGGAGAGGTCGATGACGCGCCGCCCGTCGGCGAGCTTGGTCTCGGCGGCCCACCGCTGGACGTCGTGCAGGGCGCGGATGGCCATGGTGCCGTGGGCCGCGAGGGTGACGCGCTCGTGGTTGAGCTGGTTGGTGATCAGGCGCCAGCCCTTGTTCTCCTGGCCGACCCTGCGGTTCGCGGGGACGCGGATGTTCTCGTAGTAGCTGGCCGTCGTGTCGTGCGAGGCGAGGGTGTTGATGAGGGTGCAGGAGTAGCCGGGGTCGCTGGTCGGCACGAGCAGCATCGTGATGCCCTTGTGCGCGGGTGCGTCCGGGTCGGTGCGGACGGCGAGCCAGACCCAGTCGGCGGTGTCGCCGTTGGTGGTCCAGATCTTCTGTCCGTTGACGACGTAGGTGCCGCTCTCCTCGTCGCCCTCGCGCACCGCCTTGCACTTGAGCGCGGCGAGGTCGGTGCCCGCGTCGGGCTCGCTGTAGCCGATGGCGAAGTCGATCTCCCCGGCGAGGATCTTGGGGAGGAAGTACGCCTTCTGCTCGTCGGTGCCGAACTGCATGATGGTCGGCCCGACGGTGTTGAGCGCCATCAGCGGCAGCGGTACGACGGCCTGCGCGGCCTCGTCGAAGAAGATGAACTGGTCCATGGGCGACATCCCGCGCCCGCCGTACTCCTTCGGCCAGCCGACGCCGAGCCAGCCGTCGGCGCCGAGCCGGCGGATGGTCTCCCGGTAGAACCGCTTCTGCGCGGCCGGGCCCTCGTACCGGGCGTAGACGTCCCGCGGCACCAGCTCGGCGAAGTAGGCACGCAGCTCGGTGCGCAACTGCTGCTGCCCAGGCGTGTATTCGAGGTGCACGGCCCCTCCGGAAGTCTCGCGGTCCAGCCGGTCGCTGTGGTGACGGAGGGCAGACTAGAACCTGTTACAAGAATCCGGAAGGGTCGGCGGCCGAACGGACCGTCAGTTCAGCGCGGTGATCATCGCCGCGGCCGTGGCCGCCATCGCCGCGCGGGCAGCCGTCAGGTACGGCCGCGGATCGGCCAGGGTGAGGTGCTCGCGGATGGCTTCGGTCATGGCCACGTTCAACGCGGTGCCGATGTTGACCTTGCGGATGCCGCCCGCGACGGCCGCCGCGAGCTCCGCGTCCGGCAGGCCCGAGGAGCCGTGCAGCACCAGCGGCGCGTCCACGGTCTTGGCCAGCCGCGCGAGCAGCGCGTGGTCCAGGGCGGCGGTGCGGCTGGTCATCGCGTGGCTGCTGCCGATCGCCACGGCGAGGGCGTCGACCCCGGAGTCGGTGACGAACCGCCGCGCCTCGTCCGGCTCGGTACGGGCGCCGGGCGCGTGCGGGTCGAGCGGCGCGGCCCCGTTCTTCCCGCCCACCTCGCCCAACTCGGCCTCGATCCACAGCCCGTTGGCGTGCGCCCAGTCCGCGGCGGAGCGGGTGGCCTCCAGGTTCTCGGCGTACGGGAGGTGCGCGGCGTCGTACATCACCGAGCCGAAGCCGGCGTCCACGGCCTGCCTCAGCAGTTCGGAGCTCTTGACGTGGTCCAGGTGCAGCCCGACCGGCACCCCGGCGGCCTCGGCGCAGGCGACGGCCGCCCGGGAGATGGGCAGCAGCTGCCCGCTCCTGAACTTCACGGCGTTCTCGCTGAGCTGGAGGATGACGGGCAGCCCGACCGACTCGGCGCCCGCGATCACGGCCTCGGCGTGCTCCAGCGTGATGATGTTGAAGGCGGCGACGGCCCGCCCCTCGGCGGCGGCCTCCAGGACGAGGTCACCCGCACTGACGAGGCTCATCGGACCGCCTCCTCACCGGAGTTGAGGATCACCGAGCGGGTGAGGTTGCGCGGCGCGTCCGGGTCCAGCCCCTGGTGGGCGGCGACGGCGATGGCCAGCCGGTGGACCCGTACCAGCTCGGCCAGGGGGTCGAGGCGGCCCGCCACCCACTGGGCCCCCGTACCGCGCACCTGCTCGGCGAGCCCCTCGGGGGCCTCACCGAGGGACCAGGTCGCCGTCCCGGGGGCGGAGACGCTGATCGGCCCGTGCCGGTACTCCATCGCCGGATAGGACTCGGCCCAGGACAGCGCGGCCTCGCGCATCTTCAGCGCGGCCTCGTTCGCGAGGCCCACGCTCCAGCCCCGCCCGAGGAAGGTGAACTGCCCGCGGGTCTCCAGCCCTTCGGGCAGCGGTTCCGCCAGCGCCGTCCTCGCGTCGGCGACGACGGCCGCACCGTGCAGGCCGAGGTGCGCGCGCAGCAGGGTCAGGGCGGTGGTGGCGAAGCGGGTCTGGACGACGGACTGCTCGTCGGCGAAGTCCAGGACGACGAGCTCGTCCGCGAGGGTCATCACCGGGGTCGCGGGGTCGCCGATGACGGCGGTGGTGGGCACGCCCGCGTCCCGCAGGCCGGCCAGCAGGTCCAGCACCTCGGTGGTCGTGCCCGAGCGGGTCAGGGCAACGACCCGGTCGTAGCGCCGGTGCCGGGGGAACTCGGAGGCGGGGAAGGCGTCGGTCTCTCCCTGGCCGGACTCCTCCCGCAGCACGGCGGCCGCCTGGGCCATGTAGTACGAGGTCCCGCACCCGACGATCGCGGTACGCTCCCCCGGCTGCGGCAGCACCGCCCGCCGGGCCGGGGCCAGTTCGGCGGCCCGTTCCCAGCATTCGGGCTGTGTGCCCAACTCGTACGCGACATGGCTCATGGCGGCTCCCTAGCGCGGTGGGTGCGTCGTGCGTGCGTTCTGCGTGCGTATTCCTGCAAGATAGCGGGCAGTTTCGCGCAACTTCAAGCATCCACGGCGTCATCGTCTGAGTTAATCTCGGTGAGGGACACGCAGAACCGGTCACGCAGTGACCGGCAGAAGACCGAAGGGGGCGGCCCGATGACCCGCAAGGAGCGCTGGCAGACACTGCTGGACCTGCTGGTGGAACGGGGCGAGCTGGAGGTGGAGCCGACCGCCGAGACCCTCGGCGTGTCCGCGGCGACCATCCGCCGCGACCTCGACCAGCTCGCCGAACAGCAACTGCTGGTCCGCACCCGCGGCGGAGCGGTGCTGCACGGCGTCTCGTACGAACTCCCCCTGCGCTACCGCACCTCCCGCCGGGCCGCCGAGAAGCGGCGGATCAGCGAGGCGGTGGCGGCCCTGGTGACCCCGGGCGAGGTGATCGGGCTGACCGGCGGCACCACGACCACGGAGGTGGCCCGCGCCCTGGCCGCCCGGGCGGACCTCAGCACCGGCTCCCCCGCCCTGACGGTGGTGACGAACGCCCTCAACATCGCGGGCGAGCTGGTGATCAGACCGCAGTTCAAGATCGTGCTGACCGGCGGTGTGGCCCGGCCCCAGTCCTACGAGCTGACCGGTCCGCTCGCCCAGGAGGTGCTCGGCCAGCTCACCGTGGACACCTCGGTCATCGGCGTGGACGCCTTCGACCCGGTCGACGGGGCCGCCACCCGCCACGAGGACGAGGCGGCGATGAACCGCCTGCTGTGCGAGCGGGCCCGCAGGGTGGTGATCGCGGCCGACTCCAGCAAGCTCGGCGTACGCGCCTTCGCCCGGATCTGCGCGACCTCGGCGGTGGACGTCCTGGTGACCGACACCGGCCTGTCGGCGGAGGTGGCCGAGGCCTTCGAGCAGGCCGGCGTGGAGGTCCTGCGGGTCTGAGGAACCGGCTCGGCCGCGGCCGGCGGCGTCAGTACGTCGGGAGCCGGTCCGCCTCGCGCGCCAGCGCCGCGAGCACCGGGGCGATCAGCGGATGCGACTCGGCGCCGCGCCGGGTGGCCGCGAAGACCCGCCGGGTCGCCGCCGGGCCGGTCACCGGCCTGGCCAGGGCCTCCTTGAGGTCCATACCGCGCAGCGCCGAGCGGGGCACGAGAGCGACCCCGGCGCCCGCGCCGACGAGCGCCACGACGGCCCGGAAATCATCGGAGGAGTGCACCAACCGGGGCTTGAACCCCGCCAGTTCGCAGGCCAGCAGCATCACGTCGTGGCACGGGTTGCCCGGGTACTGCGCCACCCAGTCCGCGTCCGCGAGGTCCGCCAGCTCGATGGCGGGCAGACCGGCCAGCGGGTGGTTCACGGGCAGCACCGCGTCGAAGGGTTCCGCGTACAGCGGGAGCACCGACAGCCGGCCGTCGTCCGCGCCCGGCGCGCCCCGGTACTCCACCGCCAGCGCGAGGTCCGCCTCCCCGTCCAGCAGCAGCGGCAGGCTCTGGTCGCCCTCCGCGTCCCGTACGCGCAGCCGGATCCCGGGGTGGTCGTGGGCGAGCCGGGCGATCGCGGGTGCCAGCACCTCCGCGATGCCGGTGGCGAAGGCGGCCACCGTGACCTCGCCCGCCGAGCCGCCCGCGTAGGCGGCGAGCTCGGCCTCGGCGCGCTCCAGCTGGGCCAGTACCTCGTGGGTGTGGCCGAGGAGGATCTCCCCGGCCGCGGTGAGCCGGACACCGCGGCCGCTGCGGGTCAACAGCACGTGCCCCGTCTCCTGTTCCAGCGCGGCGAGCTGCTGGGAGACGGCGGACGGGGTCAGGTACAGGGCTGCGGCCGCGGCGGTCACCGTACGGTGATCCGCCACGGCCCGCAGGATGCGCAGCCGGCGGGGGTCGATCACACCCCCATGATGTCAGCCCCGAGCAGCTCAGAGAGCCGCGCGGGCGTCCACGAACGCGGCCACCGCGCGCTCCACGTCCGCCGTGGAGTGGGCCGCGGAGAGCTGTACGCGGATCCGGGCCGCGCCCATCGGCACCACCGGGTAGGAGAAGCCGATCACGTAGACGCCGCGCTCCAGCAGCAGCTCGGCCATCTTGGCCGCCTCCGCCGCGTCGCCGATCATCACGGGGGCGATGGCGTGGTCGCCGGGCAGGATCTCGAAGCCGGCCTCGGTCATCTTCGTACGGAAGAGCGAGGTGTTGGCGGCGAGCTGCTCGCGCAGGTTGCCGGCCGACTCCAGCAGGTCGAGGACCTTCAGCGAGGCGGCCGCGATCACCGGGGCGAGGGAGTTCGAGAAGAGGTACGGGCGCGAGCGCTGGCGCAGCAGCTCCACGATCTCGGTGCGCGCCGCGACGTAGCCGCCGGAGGCGCCGCCCAGGGCCTTGCCGAGGGTGCCGGTGATGATGTCGACGCGGTCCATGACGCCGTGCAGTTCGGGGGTGCCGCGGCCGCCGGGGCCTACGAAGCCGACGGCGTGCGAGTCGTCGACCATGACCATGGCGTCGTAGCGCTCGGCCAGGTCGCAGATCTCGGCGAGCGGGGCGACGTAGCCGTCCATGGAGAACACGCCGTCGGTGACGATCAGCTTGCGGCGGGCGCCGCCCTCGGTGGCCTCCTTGAGCCGGGTCTCCAGCTCCGCCATGTCGCGGTTGGCGTAGCGGAAGCGGCGGGCCTTGGAGAGACGGATGCCGTCGATGATCGAGGCGTGGTTGAGGGCGTCGGAGATCACCGCGTCCTCGGCGCCGAGCAGGGTCTCGAAGACTCCGCCGTTGGCGTCGAAGCAGGAGGAGTAGAGGATCGTGTCCTCCTGGCCGAGGAAGGCCGACAGCCGCGCCTCCAGCTCCTTGTGCACCTCCTGCGTGCCGCAGATGAAGCGGACCGAGGCCATGCCGTAGCCCCAGCGGTCCAGGGCGTCCTTCGCGGCCGCGACGACCTCGGGGTGGTCGGCGAGGCCGAGGTAATTGTTGGCGCAGAAGTTGAGGACCTCGCCGGGGGCGCCGCCCGCGGTGACGGCGACGGCGGCGTTCTGCGGGGTGCCGATGACGCGCTCGGGCTTGTGCAGGCCGGCGGCGCGGATCTCGTCGAGGGTGGTACGGAGGTCCTCGCGGACGGTCTCGAACATGTGCGGTTCTCCTTGTGCGGTGGGCCGTCCGGCGGGGCGGAGGTGGTCGGGAGGGGGCCGGGCCCCGCGGAGGGGGGAGGGTCTGCGGGGCCCGGCCGGAGGGAGATGGTCTGTGGGGTCGGGCGGCGGGTTACGCCGTCCAGTCCAGGATGATCTTGCCGCTGCGGGCGGTCGACGCCTCGTCGAAGGCGGCCTCGAAGTCGCGGTGCGAGTAGCGGCCGGTGATGACCGGGCTGAGGTCGAGCCCGCCCTCCAGGAGCACCGTCATCGCGTACCAGGTCTCGAACATCTCGCGGCCGTAGATGCCCTTGATGGTGATCATCGAGGTGACGACCTTCGCCCAGTCGACGGGGAACTCCTGCGCCGGCAGGCCCAGCATCGCGATCCGGCCGCCGTGCGTCATGTTGTCGATCATGTCGCGCATGGCCTCGGCGCGGCCGGACATCTCCAGGCCGATGTCGAAGCCCTCGCGCAGCCCCAGCTGCGCCTGCGCCTCGGCGATCGAGGACTCGGCGACGTTCACCGCCAGCGTGGCGCCCGCCTTGCGGGCGATCTCCAGCCGCTCGGGGCTGACGTCGGTGATGACGACGTTGCGCGCCCCCGCGTGCCTGGCCACGGCCGCCGCCATGATCCCGATCGGCCCCGCGCCGGTGATCAGCACGTCCTCGTTGACGAGCGGGAAGGACAGCGCGGTGTGCACGGCGTTGCCGAACGGGTCGAAGATCGCCGCGACGTCCAGGTCGACGGCGGTCCGGTGCACCCAGACGTTCTGCGCGGGCAGGACGACGTACTCGGCGAAGGCGCCGTCGCGCCCGACGCCGAGCCCGACCGTGCTGCGGCACAGGTGGCGGCGGCCGGCCAGGCAGTTGCGGCACGTCCCGCACACCAGGTGGCCCTCGCCGCTGACCAGCGCGCCGACCTCGATGCCGCGCACGTCCGCGCCGAGCGCCGCCACCTCGCCGACGAACTCGTGGCCGAGCACGAGCGGGGTCTTGACCGCGCCCTGCGCCCAGCCGTCCCAGGCGCGGATGTGCAGGTCCGTTCCGCAGATGCCGGTGCGCAGCACCTTGATCAGCACATCGCCGGCGCCGTACTCGGGCTCGGGGACGTCCATGAGCCACAGGCCGGGCTCTGCCTTGTGCTTGACGAGTGCCTTCATGGGGGTGGCTCCAGGCATGCGGAAGGGAGCACCGCGGGCGCGACGGCCCCGGTGACGTGCGGACGGTCACCAATCTGCCGACCCGGAGGTGATCAGTCCATCGAGGATTTCTTAAGCGGGTCCACAGGCCAGCTTCACGCCTATGCTCCTCAGGTGACGGACAGGCGCCCGGGGCAGGGGCCTGGGCCGGAACTGGGGAGGTGGGGGCGTGCCGAGTCTGCGCAGCAGAGCGCTGTCGGTCGCGCTGATCGCGGCGGGTCGGCGAAGACGGCTCGCGAGCGCCGAAGCGGTGAGGACCCGGGTGGCCGAAGCGGCCCGCCGGCCGGCGTCCCACCTGCCACCGCGCTCGCTGGGCCGGGTCGCGGAGGTCTCGCGGACCTTCGTCGGGGCCTGGCCCGTGTACGACGCCTCGCCGCGCGGCGCCGAGCCGACGGCCCAGGTGCTGTACGTGCACGGCGGCGGCTACATCAACGAGCTGGTCCGGCCGCACTGGTCGATGGTCCGGACCCTGGTGACCGAGGCCGGCGCACGGGTCGTCGTACCGGCGTACATACTGGCCCCGCGCGGGACCGCCGACCGGACGGTCCCCGTCGCGGCCGACCTGCTGAGCGGGCTGATCGCGAGCGGCGGCGCGGGCGGCACGGTGCTCATCGGGGACTCCGCGGGAGCCGGGCTCGCCCTGGCCGCGGCCCAGCGGCTGCGCGACCGCACGGGGGCGCAACCCTCCCGGATCATCCTGATCTCGCCGTGGCTGGACGTGACCATGAGCCATCCCGACCAGGCGGCGATCGAGGCGGCCGACCCGATGCTGGCCCGGCCGGGGCTGCGCGAGGCCGGGCGGCTCTACGCCGGGAACCTGGCCGCCGACGACCCCCGGGTGAGCCCGCTGCACGGGTCCTTCGCCGGCCTGGCCCCGCTGACGGTGTTCGCGGGCAGCCGGGACGTCCTGGTCACCGACAGCCGTGAGCTGCTGCGCCGGGCGCGCGCGGCCGGGGCCGAGGTGGAGTTCCACGAGGAGCCGGGGCTCCCGCACGTGTACCCGCTGCTGCCCGTCCCGGAGGGCCGGGCAGCACGCGAGCGCATCGTGGAGCTGGTCCGCGCCACGGCGGACGCCTGAGGGCCGGTCGCGTCAGGCCACGCAGTTCATCAACGAGCTGACCGGCGCGCTGCGGTAGCGCGCCCAGTACGGCTCGTCGCGGATCTCGCAGGCCGGCGGGGTGCGGGTGGGCTGCCAGGCGACCGTCGCGAAGCCTGCGTCGACGGCGGCCTCCGCGAAGTCGGCGTGGGCCCATTCGCGGCACTCGAACGCCACCGGCGGGTCGGTCTCCAGCCGGGCCCGGAGCAGCGGCGCGTCCCCGCCCGGGGTGCGCTCGACGATGCGGATCCCGTACGGGGACCAGTCCACGTGCGGGAAGGCGCCCGGGTTCGGCACGATCGCCAGCAGCCGCGCGCCGGGGCGGAGGTTGGCGCGGACGGCCCGGAACATCGCGTGCAGGGCGACCCGGTCGTGCGCCTGGTTGAACAGGTACACGGCGGTGGCCAGGTCGAACGGCCCGAGCTGGGGCATCCCGGCCGCGTCGGCCACGTGGTACTCGACGGCCCCGGCCTCCCCCGTCTCCCCCGTCTCGTGCGCCCGCGCCCGCCTGATCCGTTCGGGGCAGCTGTCGACGCCCACGGTCCGGCGGGCGCCGCCGCTGGCCAGCAGCCGTGCGGTGGAGCCGTGTCCGCAGGCCACGTCGAGGGTGTCGAGGCCGCGTACCCCGCCGAGGGCGTCCAGGGCGGTACGGAGCATGAAGGCGTCGGCCACCGAGAAGGCCGCCGGGGGCGCTGACGTGTCGTACTGCTGTCGCATGCTCGAAAGCCTGCCCGTCGGCGGTGCCGGGAGGTGGCCCGGGCGCCCGACCGTCCCCCGGACGAGGGAGGCGTTCGGGTCAGTCCCTACGGCGGACGGGGCGTACGGGGCGTACGGGGCTCAGCGCGACCGGCGCCGGCCGCGCGGGGCGCGCCGGGCCGGCCCGCTTCAGCCCAGTGCGGCGAGATCCGCGAGCAGCGGGGCCGCGCCGTCCTCGCGGGCCAGTTCCGCCGCGACGCGCCGCGCGCGGGTGCGCAGCGCCGGTTCGGTGACGGCCGCCCGGACCGCCGTGGCGAGCCGGTCGACGGTCAGCCGCTGGTAGCGCAGCGCCCCCGGGGCCACGCCGAGCGCCGTCAGCCGCGCGGCCCAGAAGTGCTGGTCGAGCTGGACGGGTACGGGTACGGCCGGCACCCCGGCCCGCAGTCCGGCCGCGGTGGTGCCGGCGCCCGCGTGGTGGATGACGGCGGCGGTGCGCGGGAAGAGCCAGTCGTGCGGGACCTCGCCGACGGTGATGAGGTCGTCCCCCTCGGCACGGAGCCCGCTCCAGCCGGACTGCACGATCCCCCGGACCCCGGCCTTGCGCAGGGCGGCGGCGACGAGTCCGCCGAGCCGTTCGGCGTCCGCCCCGGAGCCGGCGACGAAACTGCCGAAGCCCGCGAAGACGGGCGGCGGACCGGCGGCGAGGAAGTCCAGCAGCCGCGGCTCGGGCCGCCAGCCGGGCGGCCGCTCGGGCCACCAGTACCCGCCGACCCGGTGCCCGGGCGGCCAGTCGGCGGGGCGCGGGACGACGTACGGGCTGAAGCCGTGGTGGACGGTCCGGGCCGGCGAGAGTGCGGGGCCCGTCCGCCTGGCCGGCAGGCCCAGTTCGCGGCGGAGGGCGGCCGCGGACGGGGCGAACATCAGGTCCATGCCGGTCAGCACCGCGCGGGCGGCGAGCCGGTTCCCGTACGGGCCGAAGGACCGGGTCCCGGCGACGGGCGGCGCGAAGGCGCGGGTGGGGGCGAGGGGTTGGAGGTGGGCGCCGATGCAGGGCATGCCGTACGCCTCGGCGAGCGGGACGCACAGCGGCTCGGCGAGGGGGGAGGCGAGCAGGACGTCGGTTCCCGCGCGCACCGCGTCGGCCATTCCGGCCGCCAGCGGGGGTATGAACCTGCGGAACATCCGCACGGCCCGCACCACCTCGGCGGGGCCGCCCCCAGCCCGGGCCAGGCCCTGGCCGGCCGGGGAGGCGAGCTCGGCGCGCGGGTCCAGCGGCAGCAGGCGGAAACCCAGCCCCTGGGCGGTGACGGCGGCCTCGAAACGGGCGTGGGTGGCGAGGGACACCTCGTGCCCCGCGGCGCCGAGGCGCCGCCCGAGCCCGGTGTACGGGGCGACGTCGCCCCACGAGCCGGCGGTGACGATGAGTACGCGCATGCTCCCAGGGTGTCAGGGCCGGGAGCCGACCGGGTCCAGGGCATTCGGGCAGAGTGGGTGCGGGTCCCCGGCGCGGGGCGCATCCTGAGGGTGTGACGGCGAGAGCGGACAGTGGCGGCCCCGCCGCAGACGCCATGGCCCGGGTGCTCGCGCGGGCCACCGTCGATGCGGTGCAGGCGGTCGGCGGGTACGCCGGTGGGGTCTACCTGCGCTCCGGCACCCCCGGGCTGCTGCGGATGGCGGTGTTGACGGGGCTGCCCGGGCCGCTGTTCCGGCCCTGGTGGCGGATGCACGTCAACCGCCCGTACCCGGTCGCGGAGGCGTACCGCTCCGGGCAGTCCGTGCACCTGCCCGACGCCGAGACGTCCATGCAGCGGTTCCCTCAGCTGATGGCCGGGCTGCCCTTCCCCTTCGCGTCTCTGTACGAGCCGGTGAACGCCGGGCCGGAGCGGTTCGGGGTGCTGCTGGTGCTGTGCGAGGCGACCCCCGGGATCCCGGTCGGCGCCGCGGTCCGGGAGCGGATGCGCGCGGCCGCGCACGACCTGGCCCGCGCGCTGGCCGCCCTCGGCGCGGACGGGGTGCCGGTGTTCTGGGACGGCGACCCGGTGAGCGCGCCGGCGCCCGCTGCGGCCGCGGGTGCCCGCCAGGCGGTGGACCGGCTGGCGCAGGCCGTCGTTTCCGTGGACCGGCAGGGCAGGATCGGCTTCGTCAACAGCGCCGCGCAGCGGCTCCTCGGAAGCGGCCCGGCCGAACTGCGCGGGCAGGTGCTGTGGGAGGCGCTGCCCTGGCTCGGGCATCCGGCGTACGAGGACCACTTCCGGGCCGTGTTCTTGGCGTCGGAGCCGGTGCACTTCCCGGCGCGGCGCGGCGGGCCGGCGTCCGGGGACTGGCTGTCGGTGGGCCTGTATCCCGCGCCGGACGGGGTCACCGTCACCGTGGGCGCGTCCGAACAGCGCGCCTACGCACCCGAGTCGGTGGCCCGACCGGGCGCCGGGTCCGGCTCGCCGGGCCTCGGTTCACCCGCCGACCGGGCCTCGGCCCTCTACCGTCCGGTGGCGCTCGCCATCGCGCTGACCGAGGCCGTGACGGCCCGCCAGGTGTCGGCCGTGGTCACCGACGAACTACTGCCCGCTTTCGGTGGGCGCCAGTTGGCGATCTACCTGCTCAACGAGCGGCATCTGCACCTGGCTTGGGAGACAGGGTTTCCCCAGGGGTTCCTGAGTCGCTTCGACGGGGTGGCGCTCGACGTGCGGCTGCCGGGCGTGGAGACCCTCACCTCGGGCCGGCCGATGTTCTTCGAGTCGATGGAACACCTGGCCGCCGCCTATCCGGGGATTCCGCTGGACGCCGACGTCGGGGCCCGCGCCTTCCTGCCTCTGATCGCCTCCGGCCGGCCGGTGGGCTCGTGCATCCTCGGCTTCGACTCCCCGCGCGGGTTCAGCCCGGAGGAGCGCACGGCGCTGACCGCACTGGCCGGCCTGATCGCGCAGGCCCTGGAGCGGGCTCAGCGCTACGACAACGAGGCGGCGCTGGCCCGCGGCCTGCAGGCGGCGCTGCTTCCGCACCGGTTGCCGGTGCTCGACCACGTGGTGACGGTCGGCCGGTACCTGCCGGGCACAGTGGGCATGGAGGTGGGCGGCGACTGGTACGACGTACTCGACGCGGGCGGCGGGCGCCTCGCCCTGGTCATCGGGGACGTCCAGGGCCACGGGGTGGCGGCCGCGGCCACCATGGGCCAACTGCGCAGCGCCGTACGGGCCTTCGCACTGAGCGGCAACACACCGGAAGAGGTGATGCGGGGTACCAACCGGCTGCTGATCGACCTGGACCCCGGGCAGTTCGCCAGCTGCTGTTACGTACTGCTCGACCCGGTGACGGGCCGCGCCCGCGCCGTGCGGGCGGGGCACCCCCAGCCGCTGCTGCGCCACCCCGACGGCCGGACCGAGGTGCTGGACCTGACCGGCGGGGTGGTGCTCGGCATCGACCTCGAAGCCACGTACCCCGTCACCGAGTTGACGCTGCCGTCCGGGGCGGTGCTCCTCCTGTACACCGACGGGCTGGTGGAGACGCCGGGGGTCGACATCGACGAGGGGGTGGAACGGCTGCGGGCCACGCTGGCCGCAGCCAGCCCGGCCCCGCTGACGGAGACCGCCGACCGGCTGGTCAGCGAGGCGCGGAACACCGCGGACCGGCCGGACGACATCGCCCTGCTGCTCGCCACCCGTACGGACGCCGTGCGCGGGGAGGACGCGTAGCGGCGGGCGTACGCGTCACCGGCGACCAGCGCGTCGGCTACCGCGAGCGCCGGCCGGAGGCCTACGGCAGGTCGCCCTTGAGCAGCAGCGCGTCCAGCGGTTCGGAGAGCCCCTGCGGGGCGAGCGCCGAACGGCTCGGCGGCGGAGCACAGTGCCTGGTCGCGGAAGGCAGCGAGGGCCGCGTCGATCGGGTGCGGCACCGGGTGGCCGTCCGCGTCCTGGCGCTGGCATCCGCCGCACTTACCCGCAGTAACGAGGCGTGTGCGGCGGAACGTCCCGGCCGGGGCTCGTATCGGCAAAGCGGAGGAAAATTCGCGAGCCGCCCGCTGCGGTTCCCGCACCCGCGGATTCCACAGCGTTTACGCGGTCTTAACGCCCCGGACGTGCGCCGAGCGGGTCACGGACGATGGAATCCGCAGGTGAACAGCTATTGACCTGCGGATCCCGTGGGGCTTCCATGACGGCCCGGGAGCCATGGAAAAACTTGCTCACCACCGCCTCGGAGGCGATACCGCTCCCGCGCTCATTCACCGCACCGGCCGATCGGAACCCCGCACGATGACTGACACGATCAGCGCCCCTCAGGCCCTCGCCCCCGCCACAGGGCCCATCCCGCAGAAGCTCAAGCGCTCCATCGGCGTGGTCGGCGGAACACTGCTGACGCTCTCCTGCGTGACGCCCGCCTCGACGCTCTTCGTCGTCGTGCCCGACCTGTTCTCCAGCCTCGGCACGTGGACCGCCCTGACCATCGCCATCGGCTCGCTGCTCTGCATCGGCGTCGCGTTCTGCTACTCGGAGCTCGGCACCCTCATCCCCAGCGCCGGCGGCGAGTACGCGATGGTCTCCACCATGGCCGGCCGCCTCGCCGGGTGGCTGGTCTTCGTGCTCTCCCTGCTGGTCGTGATGATCGTTCCGCCCGTGATCGCCATGGGCACCGCGGACTACCTCTCCCCCCTGGTCGACATACCGGCCCCGGTGGCCGGCGGCGCCGTGATGCTGCTCGCCACCCTCGCCGGTCTCCTCGACCTGCGGGCCAACGCGTGGATCACCGGCATCTTCCTCGTCCTGGAGGTCGTGGCCGCCGCGCTCGTCGCCGTACTCGGCTTCGCCCACAGCGAGCGGGGCGCCGACGCCCTGGTGCACGGCACGGTGGCCGCCGAGGGCGGCGGCACCTCCACCGTCACCGCGATGATGGTCGTCTCCGGGCTCGCCATCGCCCTGTTCATCACCCAGGGGTTCTCGACGGCCGTCTACCTCTCCGAGGAGCTGGAGAAGCCGCGGCGCAACGTCCCGCGGACCGTGCTCGCCACCCTCGCCATCTCCACCGCCGTCATCCTGGTCCCGGTCATCGCCATCACCATGGGCGCCCCGGACCTGGAGGCCCTGACCGCGGGCGACCTCGGCTCCATGGTCACCGCCTGGTCGAACTCCGCCGTCGGCACCTTCGTCAGCCTCTGCGTCGCGCTCGCCATCGTCAACGCGGGCATCGTCATGGTCATCCAGAACTCCCGGGTGCTCTTCGCCTCCGCCCGCGACAAGGCCTGGCCCGCGCCCGTCAACCAGGCGCTGTCCCGGCTGGGCCGCTTCGGCTCCCCGTGGGTGGCCACGCTGCTGGTCGGCGTCCCGGGCGCGGCGATGTGCTTCGTCAACCTCGACACGCTGTACGGGGTCACCGGTGTCTCGGTGACCGGCATGTACCTGCTCGTCGCCGTGGCCACGCTGTTCAGCCGCCGCGGTGCGCACCGCGAGGCGAACGCCTGGCGGATGCCGCTGTGGCCGGCGGTGCCGGTGGTGCTGATCCTCGTGCTGACGTACATCCTGGTCCAGCAGGAGACCCGGTACCTGCTGTGGACGGGCGGCATCACCGCCGTCGCCACGCTCTACTGGGCGCTGTACCTGCGGCCGCGCAAGGACACCCGCTGGCTGGTCAGCATTCCGGAGGACGGCGAGAACGCCGAGAACGCCGAGAACGCGGAGAACGCCGCAGGCGTGGCAGGCGTCGAGCCCGCGCCCGCCGTCGCGTAGCAACCGATCGCGAGGGGCCGGCGCCGGGGGTTCCCGGCGCCGGCCGCTCGGTCGCTTCAGGCCCCGATGCGGATGACGACCTTGCCGAAGGGGCCGTCCTGCGCGTAGCCGCGATAGGCCTCGGGCGCGTCCTCGAAGGGGAGCACGCGGTCGATCAGGGGGCGCAGTCCGTGCGCCGAGACCGCCCGGTTCATCTCCTCGAAGGTGGTCCGGCTGCCGACGAAGACGCGCCGGATCGTCGCGAGGCTCGATGCGTACGCGGCGTTCGAGATCTCGATCCCGGATCCGTCGGGGCCGCCGGTGATCAGCAGCGCGATCTGCGCGTGGAGGGCGCCGGCCCGTACCGACTGCTCGATGGTCAGGGGGCCGCCCGTCTCGACCACCAGGTCCGCGCCGGCGCCCCCGGTCACCTCCCGGACGGCGGCGCCCCACGCGGGGGTGCGTACGTAGTCGATGACGGCGTCGGCCCCCAGTGCTTTCAGCCGGTCCCCCTTGGCCGCGCTGGAGGTCGTCGACACGACCCGGCAGCCCAGCAGTTTCGCGAACTGCACGGCGAACAGCGCCACAGGGCCGGTGCCGAGGGTGAGCACGGTGTGGCCCGGCAGCAGGGGTTCACCGCCGGTCAGCGCGTTCCAGGCGGTGACCGCGGCGCAGGGCAGCGTGGCCGCCTCCTCCCAGGTCAGATGGTCCGGGACCCGTACCGCCCACTGCTCGTCCAGCACGGCGTACTCCGCGAGCATCCCGTCGAGGGTGCAGCCGGGCTGGTCGACGAGCTCCGGGGTGATGCGGCCGTCGAGCCAGCGCGGGAAGTACGCGCACGAGACGCGGTCGCCCACCTGGACGCGGGTCACCGCCCGGCCCACCGCGACCACTTCGCCCGCGCCGTCGCTGAGCGGGACCACTCCGGGCCGGGCGGGCAGCGGGTAGCGCTCGTACAGGATCATCAGGTCGCGCTTGTTGAGGGAGGCGGCCTTGACCCTGACCACGATCGACGTCGGGTCGGCCGGCCGCGGCCGCGGGGCGCCGTCGTCGCGCAGCACGATCCCCTCGGTGCCGCCGAATGCCTCCAGGTGGTACGCACGCATGCGATCCTCCGCCTCCCCGTTTGCGCTTCCAGGACCCTCGTTCGACACCGCCGATGCTCCGGGGCCGGGACACGCGCGGCAATTCCCTGCGGGGAATCGCGGACTCCGCCGGCCGGCGGCTAGAAAGGCCCCATGGCCACCACCACCGCAGCCGCCGCCACGCCGCCCGTCGGGCCCTCCGCCTTCGCCCGCGAGATGCGCCGGCGGCGGTCGCTGCGCCGGATGAGCCAGTTGGAGCTGGCCACGTCGGCCGGGACCACCCAGCGCCACCTCAGCTTCATCGAGAGCGGCCGCTCGACACCCGGCCGGGCCATGGTGGTGCGGCTCGCCGAATCCCTGGGGCTGACCCTGCGGGAGCGCAATTCCCTTCTATTGAGCGCTGGTTACGCGCCCATGTACGCGGAGTCGGCGCGGGACGCCGACTCCATCGAGCCCGCCATGACGGCCCTGCGATCCATCTTGACCGGGCATCTGCCCTACCCGGCGGTGGTGGCCGGGCCGCGCGGCGAACTCGTCCTGGCGAACGCCGCGTTCGACGTGCTCACCGAGGGCGCGGCCGCGCATCTGCTCGCGCCACCGGTGAACGTACTGCGCCTCGCCCTGCATCCGCAGGGCATGGGGCCGCGCGTGGTGAACCTGGCGGCGTGGGGGCGGCACATCACAGAGGGCCTGCGCGGGCGGGCGCTGGCCCACCCGGATCCGGAACTGGACGATCTGATCGTGGAGTTGAGCGGCTACCTGCCGGCGGCCGCACCGGCCGGGGACGGGCACCTCGGCTTCGCCGTACCGCTGCGGCTGCGCACCGCGGACGGTGAGCTCCGGCTGCTGACCACCCTGACCTCCTTCGCGACGGCGGTCGACGTCACGCTGGCCGAGCTGCACCTGGAGGCCTTCCTGCCGGCCGACGCGGCGACCTGCGAGCTGCTGCGGCGCCGCGAGGAGGCCCGGAAGCCGGCCGCCGGGCGGTGATGGCGAACGGTCAGCCGGCGCCGCCCAGGGTGAGGGCGGTGTTCACCAGGCCGACGTGACTGAACGCCTGGGGGAAGTTGCCGAGTTGGCGTCCGGCGATGGGGTCGTACTCCTCGGCGAGCAGTCCCACGTCGTTGCGTACGGCCAGCAGCCGCTCGAAGAGGACCCGGGCCTCCTTCTCGCGGCCGGTCATGTGCAGGGCGTCGGCCAGCCAGAACGAGCAGGCGAGGAAGGCCCCTTCGTCGCCGGGCAGACCGTCCACCGACGGGCCCTCGGTGCTGTAGCGGCGCACCAGGCCGCCGCCGCCGAGCTCCGCGCGGACCGCGTCGACCGTGCCGATCACCCGGGGGTCCTCGGGCGGCAGGAAGCCGACCCGCGGGATCAGCAGGGTCGCCGCGTCCAGCTCGCGGGAGCCGTAGTACTGGGTGAAGGTGTTCCGCTCGGGGTCGTAACCCTTCTCGCACACGTCACGGTGCACCTCGTCCCTTATGGCCCGCCAGCGCTCCACGTCGCCGGCCATCGAGGGGTCGCGCTCCAGGCTCCGCACGGCCCGGTCGGCCGCGACCCAGGCCATCACCTTGGAGTGGGTGAAGTGGCGGCGCGGGCCGCGCACTTCCCACAGCCCCTCGTCGGGCCGGCGCCAGTTGCGCTCCAGGAAGTCGAGCAGCGCGAGCTGGATCTGCCAGGCGTGCTTCTCGGAGGGCAGGCCGGAGGTCCGGGCCAGGTACAGCGAGTCGATGACCTCCCCGTACACGTCGAGCTGGAGCTGGTCCACGGCCGCGTTGCCGATGCGGACCGGGGCGGAGGAGGCGTAGCCGCGCAGCCAGGGCAGGTCGGTCTCGGGGATCCGCCGCTCGCCCGCGATGCCGTACATGATCTGCAGGTCGGCGGGGTCGCCCGCGACGGCGCGCAGCAGCCAGGCCCGCCAGGCGCGGGCCTCGTCGAGGTAGCCGGTGGCGAGGAGCGAGCCGAGGGTCAGGGTGGAGTCGCGCAGCCAGCAGTAGCGGTAGTCCCAGTTGCGGACGCCGCCGAGCTCCTCGGGGAGGGAGGTGGTGGAGGCGGCGACGATGCCGCCGGTGGGTTCGTAGGTGAGGGCCTTGAGGGTGATCAGGGAGCGGGTCACCGCCTCCTTGTAGGGGCCCTCGTAGCGGCACTGGTCGGCCCATTCCCGCCAGCCGTCGAGGCTCTGCCCCAAGGCTTCGTACGGATCCACGGGCTCGGGGCGGGGATCGTACGAGGGGTGCCAGGTCAGGACGAAGGCGACGCGCTCACCGGCGGCGACGGTGAACTCGGAGCGGGTGCTGTTGTCCTCGCCCCAGGTCCGCACGGGCGGTTCGCTGCGGAACCACGCGGAGTCGGGTCCGGCGACGGCGACGCGGTCGCCGTCGCAGCGGCGGACCCAGGGGACGACGTTCCCGTAGTCGAAGCGCAGGCGCAGGACGCTGCGTACGGTGGCCTCGCCCGAGATCCCCTCGACGATCCGCATCACGTCCGGCGCGGTGTGGCGTTGGGGCATGAAGTCGATGACCTTGAAGGCTGCTCCGTCGCGGGTCTCCCAGTACGACTCCAGGACGAGCGAGCCGTCGACGTAGGCGCGTCGGGTGCAGCGCTCGCCGTCCGCCGCGTCGGCCGGGGCGATGCGCCAGTGGCCGTTCTCCTCGTCACCGAGGAGCGCGGCGAAGCAGGCCGCCGAGTCGAAGCGCGGCAGGCACAGCCAGTCGATGGACCCGTCGCGGCCGACGAGCCCGCTCGTCATCAGGTCGCCGATGAGTGCGTAGTCTTCGATGGGTTGTGTCATTTGTGCGCTGTTCCCCCGAACACCCGGGGTCAATCAGGCGGGACCCCGGACACCACCCCCTTGCTCAGTTCCGTACGAGGAGCAGCCCGCCCGCGAGGACCGCGGCGAGGAGGAGGGCGAGCGCGCCGTATGCCAGGCGGTGTGCGCGCAGTACGGGCAGGAAGCGGTCGGCGGCGTACCGGCCGGGGCCGGTGAGCGCGAGGGCCGCGGCGCCGACGGTCAGCAGCAGCTCGTACTCGATGCCCTTCGGGGCGAAGAACGCCCCGGTGCCGTGCACGGCGATGGCGTTGATCATGGTGCCGACGACGGCCGCCCCGGCGAGCGGGGTGAGCAGTCCGACGGCGAGGCCGAGGCCGCCGAGGGTCTCGGTCAGGCCGGCGATGACGGCCATGGCGTCGCCGGCGGGGTAGCCGCTGGCGGTGAAGAACTGGCCGGTGCCGCTGATGCCGCCGCCGCCGAACCAGCCGAAGAGCTTCTGGCTGCCGTGGGCGGCCATGGTCAGGCCGAGGACGAGGCGCAGGAGCAGCAGGCCGACGTCGTGGCCGGGGGTGGAGAGGGAGGGGGCGGAGGCGGTGGTACCGGATACGGCCGGTGCGGCGGCCTGCGACTTCGTCGAGGAGACGGAGGGGCTGGTCATGGGGGATTCCTTCCGGTCGGACGGTTCGGTGCGTGGGGTGGGTCGGACAGGTTGTTCAAATTCGAACCGCCGGGTCGACCTTAACCACTGATTCAAATTGGAACAACCCGTGTAGGCTGGACGCATGGCTGAAACGAGATGGCTCAACGATCGCGAGATGCGGGCCTGGAGCGGCTTCCTGGCCGCGTCCGCCCTGGTGAACCGCCACCTCGACCAGCAGCTCAAGGACGATTCCGGACTCTCGCACCCGCAGTACGAGATCCTCGTACGGCTCGCCGCGGCCCCGGACGGCGAGCTCCGGATGACGGAACTCGCCAATGGCCTGATCAACTCCAAGAGCGGGCTGACCTACCAGGTCACCCAGATGGAGAAGGCCGGACTGGTCCGGCGGCGCAGCTGCCCTTCCGACGTCCGCGGGGTCTTCGCCGTCCTGACCGGAACCGGCCGCGCCCGCCTGGAGGAGGCCGCGCCCGGACATGTGGCCACGGTGCGCGAGGTCCTCGTCGACGTACTCACCGCCGAACAGCTCGACGCGCTCGCCGACGGGCTGGGCGAGGTGAGCCGCCGGCTGCGCGCCCAGGGCGCCTGACCGGTTACGGGCCCCGGAGCGGGTATAGAGGTGACATGGACGCAACGTTCTGGCTGACCGTCGCCGTGGTCGTCGCCCTCGGGCTGGCCGCGGCCGCGGCCGTGCTGCTCGTACGGGTCTTCGCGGCGCGGCGGCTGCTGCTCGACTCGGGGATCCCGCTGCGGGACAAGGCACTGTTCTGGATCGCCGTGGTCTACACCGTCTCGCCGGTGGACCTGATCCCGGACCCGGTGTACCTGGACGACATCGGGGTGCTGCTGCTGGCGCTGCGCTCGCTGCACGCGGCCGCCTCGGCGGGCCGCCCGCTCGCGCAGGCAGCGGCGAGCCCGCCGCACCTCACCGCACGCCGCGCGGGCGGAACTGAACGCTGACGCGGGGACCGACGGCGCGGGCCGACTTGGGGACCGCGTGCTCCATCGTGCGCTGACAGGAGCCGCCCATCACCACGAGGTCGCCGTGCCCCAGGGGCAGCCGGAGCAGGGTGGGGCCGCCGTCGCGGGGGCGGAACGCCAGGTCGCGCGGGTCGCCGACGGAGACGATCGCGACCATCGTGTCCTCGGTCGAGGAGCGGCCGGTGCGGTCGCCGTGCCAGGCGACGCTGTCCCGGCCGTCGCGGTAGAGGCAGAGTCCGGCGGTGACGAAGGGCTCGGCGAGCTCGGCGGCGTAGTGCCGGGTCAGCGTCTCCCGGGCCTCCGTGAGCACGGGGTGCGGCAGGGGCTCGCCCTCCCCGTAGAAGGCGAGCAGCCGCGGTACGTCGACCTCCCGCTCGTACATCTGCCGCCGCTCGGCCCGCCACGGGACGTCGGCGGCCAGCCGCTCGAACAGCGCGTCCGCCCCGGACAGCCAACCGGGCAGGTGATCGACCCAGGCCCCGGCCCCGAACCCCAGAACCGTGCGCCGCAGACCCGACAGCGGCCCGAGCCGGATCTCGTCGGTCTGGTCGAAGAGGGAGCCCTGGAGTGCGCGCATGACATCAGGATACGCCGACATCCGAACACCTGCTCGAATATCTTGGGGTGCTCGTCCACCGGCGGCCGACTGCGTCGACTCGGGGAAAAGTACCTGGCGGGTCGCGGGCGAGAGCGTTACGATCACCGCGATGACCACTCATTCTCTTCACAGATCGGGGGTCCCATCCGCGCAAGGTGAGTGCTGATGCTCACTCACATCGCGCATGGGGATTCCCGCTTTTCCTTCTGGCTGCGCGTGCGCGAGTTCGCCGTGCCGCCGTCCATGATCGAGACCGCGACCGCACGCCGTACTGCCGGGGACTGGGCAGGGGCGTGTGCCGCCGCAGGCATCGACGTCGATTTCAATCTGCGTTCCGTGGCGCGCACCCACGGCCAGGGGTTCGCCGCCCGGGTCCGGGCCGATCTCCGCCATCTGGCACCCGACCTGCTGCGCTGGCACATGCCGCGCATCGCTCCCGACGGACTGCTGCGCCCCGGTCTGACCGTGTCCCTGGCTCGGTACGACGCCGCCGGGCGTGACGGCGCGAGTCCGGTACACCTCGTGGCCCGAACCGTCCCCGCCTGGGCGGACGCCGGTCAGCGGATCAGTCTCGCGCTGTGGGACGGGTCCGGCCCCGGGGCCGTCCGCTCCCTCCATCCGCACCTGCGTCCCAGCCCGCGGTTCCGCCTCGACCTGCACCGTCACCTCTGGGACGCGCGCAGGGCCGGTGAACTGCGCGTCCGATCCGGGGCAGATCGGGTGTCCGGCGACGGACCGGCCCTGCCGGAAGGGCAGTTGCTCCCACAGGGAGACCGCTGCGCCGTGGGCCGGTGGGCGGACGAGGCGGGGATACTGCTCCGCGCCGAAGGGCGGGCCGGCGGCGCCGTCACCGTGCGGATCGGGGCCCGACACCGGCTGGTACTGGACCTGGAGCCGGACGGGGATGCCCCGACCGGCGTACGGACCTGGGCGGGGCCCGCCGATGAGGGTGCACCCGTGCTGCCCGACGCCGCGACGTGGGTGCCGCCCGACCTGGAACTGCTGCGCACCGGAGCCATCGAGGCCGACCGGCTGCACCCGTTGGTCGCCTCGGCACTCGTACCGGATCACGCGCAGGCCGGACCGCCCCGGGCTCCGGACCGGGCCGGGCAGCCGCGCGTCGTGGAGTGCAGGGGAGCCCGGCACCGGATCGGCCTGGTCGACGGGGTGCTGGCGCCCTTGGACCACCACCCGGACGAGATCCGCCGCGAGGAGCTGCTGGTCGCGCTGACCGGCACTCCGCTCCCCTGCCTCCAGGCCATCGACGAGGCCCACAGGCGCCCGGACTGCCTCACCGGCGTCCGCGAACGCCTGGACCACGGCGACACCGCCGGTGCGCTCGCCGTCGTGGAAGGCCTGCT
Organism: Streptomyces sp. NPDC060031; assembly: GCF_042736805.1. Lineage (NCBI taxonomy): Bacteria > Bacillati > Actinomycetota > Actinomycetes > Kitasatosporales > Streptomycetaceae > Streptomyces > Streptomyces sp. NPDC060031. Next base: position 9,058 of record NZ_JBHWVM010000011.1, on the reverse strand, counting down.
CGGCCCCGGCGCACTGCTGCGCGCCGGCGATCTGCGCGACGAGCTGGAGGCGGCCGCGCAACAGCGGATCACCTACGGGTTGTTCCGCGCAGGCCTGTCCGGACCCGCACCCGGCCGTATCCGTCCGGGCCCCAGCCGTCCCCGGCACCACCGATCGCATCCGCGCACCACGACGGCCCGCTGAGCCGACTGCCTGGCCTGACCGGCCCGACCCGGCCCGGCCCATCCGGCCTGACCGCGTCCGGCCCGGGGACCGTCGTCCCCGCCACCACCGTGAACCACGAACCCCAAAGGTGATCGAACATGCCCACGCCCATGCCCATGCCTGCGTCCACGCCCGTGCCCGCGTACGCGTCCCAGCTCGACGTCGCCGGCGAGTTGCTGACCCTGCTGCGCGACTCCACCACCGAACCCCGCCCCGACGTACAACTGGAGGCCCTGACCCTGGCCGTGGCCGCCGACCTGCCCGTGCTGCTGTGGGGTGAGCCGGGCATCGGCAAGACCGCGGCCCTGACGCAGCTCGCCGCGTCCCTGGACCTGCCGCTGACCACCGTGATCGCCAGCGTGCACGAGCCGTCCGACTTCTCCGGCCTGCCCATCGTCGGAGACGACCCCGCGGTCCAGGGCGTTCCGATGGCCCCGCCGGACTGGGCCGTGCGACTCGTACGGGCCGGCCGCGGCCTGCTGTTCCTCGACGAGCTGTCCACCGCGCCGCCGGCCGTGCAAGCCGCCCTGCTCCGCCTCGTGCTGGAGCGGCGGATCGGGTCCCTGCAACTGCCGCCCGAGGTCCGGATCGTGGCCGCCGCCAATCCGCGGTCCTCCGCGGCCGACGGCTGGGAGCTGAGCCCGCCGCTGGCCAACCGCTTCGTGCACCTCCAGTGGATCCACGACCACGAGGTCGTGGTGCGAGGGCTCGGCGGGACCTGGCCCAGGGCGACCCTGCCGCGGCTCGACCCCGAGATGCTGCCGCAGGCCGTTGCCTTCGCCCGTCGCGCGGTGTGCGGGCTCCTCGCCGCGCGGCCCAAGCTCGTACACCAACTGCCCGGCAGCGAAGCCCGCCGGGGCGGCCCCTGGCCGTCGCCCCGCAGCTGGGAGATGGCCCTGCGCCTGATCGCCTTCGCGACCGCGGCCGGATCCTCCAGGGACGTACTGTCCCTGCTGGTCAGGGGCGCCGTGGGGGACGGTCCCGGACTGGAGCTGCTGGCCGGCCTGGACCGGATGGACCTCCCCGATCCCGAGTCGCTGCTCGCCGACCCCGCCGGAGCCGAACTGCCCGAGCGCGGAGATCTGCGCCAGGCCGTGCTCGACGGGGTGGTGGCGGCGGTGCGCACGCGCCCGGACAAGTACCGCTGGGACGCGGCCTGGGCGGTGCTGGCCCGGGCCCTGGAGACCGGAGCCCCGGACCTGGTGGTCGTCCCCGCGACCACGCTCGCGGCGCTGCGCCGCGAGGACTGGGACGTACCGGCGTCGATCGGCCGGCTCGCCGGAGCGGTGTCCCTGTCCCGGCGGGCCGACGCCGCGGCGGCCCGTACCGCGGTCGGCGCGAAGGCCGCACGATGACCGCCGCCGCACCGGGGACGCTGGACCTCGACAAGCTCTTCGCCGCCCGGCTGTACGCGGTACGGGTCCGGCCCTACCTGGCGACGGCCCTGTTCGCCCTGCACGCCGTGGAGTCACGGCGCGTGCCGACGATGGCCGTCGACCGGCACTGGCGGTGCTACGTCTCGCCGTCGTTCGTGGACCGCACGCCCGTGGAGGAACTGGCCGGGGTGTGGGTCCACGAGGTGTCGCACCTGCTGCGCGACCACCACGGACGCGGCGACCGGGTCGCGCGGGAGCGCGGGCTGAGCGGCCCGGCGCAGCGGCTGCGGATGAACATCGCGGCGGACCTCGAGATCAACGACGACACGTTCGGTGACGGGCTCGTCCTGCCCGAAGGCGCCGTCCGGCCCGCGTCCTTGGGGCTTCGCGACGGCGAGCTGATGGAGGACTACCTGCGCCAGTTCGGCCTCGGGCCGAGTACGCAGCACCTGGCCTGGCTGGACTGCGGCAGCGGCGCCGACGGACTGGAACGGGAGTGGGACCTGGGAGCGGACGGCGCGCACGGCCTCAGCGAACAGGAACGGGACGCGGTGCGCTTCCGGGTGGCGCAGGGCATCACCGCCCGTCCGGGCGACGCGCCCAAGGGGTGGAAACGATGGGCGGAGGAGGCCTTCCACCCGCCGCAGCCCTGGCGGGAGTTGCTGGGAGCGGCGCTGCGTGCGGCGGCCTCCGGCCCGGGGGCGGGCCAGGACTACACGTACGGCCGGCCCTCCCGGCGCTCGGCCGGGCTGCCCGGCATCGTGCTGCCGAGCCTGCGGCGCAGGCCGCCCCGGGTCTCGGTGATCATCGACACCTCGGCGTCGGTCAGCGACGCCGAACTGGGCAGCGCTCTCCTCGAGGTCGCCGCGATCTCCCGGGCCGTGGGCGGCCGCCGCGACCTGATCACGGTGGTGCCGTGCGACGCGGCGGCCCGCATCGTGCACCCGCTGTGCCGCGGCGAGGGCATCCCGCTGATGGGCGGCGGGGGTACGGACCTGCGTACGGGCTTCGCCAAGGCGCTCCGATCGGGGCCCCGGCCGGACGTCATCGTGGTCCTGACCGACGGCCAGACCCCCTGGCCGGGTGCGCCACCGCCGTGCCGGACGGTGGTGGGCCTGTTCCCCCGGGGCCGGGCCGGCGGGTCGTGGGACGAGGACGACCCCGACTACGTACCGGACTCGCCGCCCGAGTGGGCCCGGGTGGTCGACATCGGATCCTGACCTTCTGCCCGGGGAACCGACCCCGTGTTCGACCCGGTCCTGCCTGGAGCTACCTTCGTAGCCATCACCAGAGGTCGGCCGGGGGAGACAGGCAGATGGACGAGCGGCTCGAAGCCGAGGGCGAGGTGGCGGTCGCCCGCCTGGCCGTCGACAGCGGGGACCTGCGGCATGCCGCGAAGCACCTCGGCAACGCGCTGACCGCCGATCCCGGCTGCCCCGACGCCTACGAGGCCCTGGGCGAACTCGCCGCGACCGTGGGCGGGCCCGCCGCCGCCCTGGAACTGTTCCCCGCCGACGAGCCCTACATCGGCTCGGTCGCCTGCGTCGCCCAGCTCCACGCGGCCGCCGGGCAGTGGGAGCCGGCCCTGTCCGCGCTGGCCGCGGTGATCGGCGCCGAGCCCGAGCGCCCCTGGGCGCACGTCGCCTGGCTGGCCGACCCCGGGCTGCCCGGCCGGCTCTCGCCCGACGCCGTCACCCAGGCCGTCGCCGGTCTCTCGCGCGACCTGCCCGACCCGCTGCCGCCGCAGCTCCGTGACGGCGTCCGGCCGTTCTACGCGCTGGTCAGAGCCGCCGTCGCCGCCCACCCCGGGCACACCCTGCTGCACGCGATGGCCTCCACGCTGGCCCGCCGCTTCGGCGACGTGTCCGACGCCGTCGCCTGGGCCGAGCGCGCCCGACAGCTCGAGCCCGGCCACTGGCAGGCCGTCATCCTCGGCACGGCGCTGCTCGCCGCCGGACGCCATGAGGATGCCCTGGCCGTGTGGGAGGCGGAGATCGCCCGCGACCCCTCGGACCTGGACCTGTACGTGGACGTCGCCGAGCTGTACGGGAAGACCGGCCGCCCCGCCGAGGGCCTGGCCCGGCTCGACCGCGCCCTGGCCGCGGAACCCGACCATCCCAAGGCCGCCCCGGCCGCACTCGCCCTGCGCCACGCCGTCGACGGCGGTACGAGGCACCTGCTGGCCCTCTCCGACCACCTGCGCGCCCACCCCGACCACGGCTACGCGGCGCACCTGCTGGGCGAGCTCTGCGCGGACCAGCCGTGGCTCGGACACGTGCACCGCGCGTTCGAGGCGAGCGTGAACGCGCTGCACCAGATGCTCGCCGCCCCCGAGAGCGCCCGCGACCACGAGATCGAGCTGCTCGGCTCCGCCCTGGAGGCGCCCAGTACGCGCCTTGCCGTGCGCATGGGCTTCCCGCGCTCGAAGCTCGACTACCAGTCCGTGCACGCGCCCGACCCCCGGCTCGCGCAGTACCGGGTCGACACGGCCCTGTGGCGGTTCGAGGGCCCTGACGGCCTCGAGGGCCGTCCGGCCGTCGCCCCGCCGACGCCGCGGGCCGCGGAACTCGTGCGCCAGGTCGCCGCGTTGAGCTGGTCGGCGCCGAATGCCGCGTACGACCACGCCGTACGGCTCGCCGGCCTGTCCGCCGAGGACCTGCTGGCCGTGTGCGTCCACCCGCCGCTGCCCCGGGAGGACGAGCAGGGGGCGTACCTGCTGGGCCGGCAGCCCGAGATGTGGGTACGGGCCGTACAGACCTTCGCCTGCCTCGGTCTGGCCCACCACCGCGCGGACGAGCCCTGGCAGGACTCCCGGCGCAGGGCCCTGCTCCTGGACCTGCTCTACGGCCCCGAGGACTGGACCAACGAGGCCGCGGGCTTCGCCCTCCTCGCCACCGCCTGGGCCGACCCCACGAGCCGCGAGGACATCGGAGCCCGCCTGGTCGACCGCATGATGGCGGTGGGCAAGGCCTGGCAGGACCGCGACGCGACGATCCTCGCCTCGCTCTGCCACCTCGTCCTGGCCTGCCCGTGGCTCCAGGAGACCTTCCTCGACCTGGCCACGAAGATGCTGGCCGCGGCCACGGAGTACCACGCGCAGCCCGCGCCGGACGAAGCCGAACGCCGAGCGGAGATCACGTCCGCCCTGGCCGCCCGCCACACACCCCAGCCCCCGAAGCCCCGCTCCCTCCTGACCCGCCTCTTCGGCCGCTCCCGCTGAACCCCGGGGCGCGAGGCCTGGTTGTAGCGGGGGGCGGGGGTCGCTACGCTCGCGGCGGAAAGCGGCTTCTGTGTGCGTTCGCCGAGCTCGAGGAGGCGGGGACGGATGGCTTCCGGGGTCACTCTTGCCGTCGTTGGTGCCGGGGATCGCGGGGCCTGGCACGCCCGTTGGGCTCTCGCGCATCCGCAGCGGGCCCGCGTCGTCGCGGTGGCCGAGCCGCGGAAGGTCCGGCGGGAGCGGTTGGCGGCCGAACACGGGCTGGACGCCGGGGCGGTGGTGGACGACTGGCGGGTGCTGGCGGCCCGGGGCCGCGTCGCGGACGCGGTGCTCATCTGCACGCTGGACCGTGAACACCTCGAGCCTGTCCTGGCGTTCGCCGCGCTCGGCTACCACATCATGCTCGAGAAGCCGATGGCGCTGACCGAGGACGAGTGCCGGCGCATCGTGGCCGCCGTGGAGGATGCCGGGGTGATCCTCGCCGTCGGCCACGTCCTGCGCTACACCCCTTACACGCAGGCCCTGAAGCGCGTCGTCGACTCCGGCCGGATCGGCGAAGTCGTCAGCGTGCAGCACCTGGAGCCGGTCGGCTTCTGGCACCAGGCCCACTCGTTCGTACGCGGCAACTGGCGTCGCGAGGACCAGGCGACCACGATGCTGATGGCGAAGTCCTGCCACGACCTGGACTGGTTGCAGTACGTGCTGGGCCGGCCGCCCGTGCGCGTCTCCAGCTTCGGGCGCCTCTCGCACTTCCGGCCGGAGAACAAGCCGGCGGGCGCCGCCGACCGGTGCCTGGACTGCGCGGTGGAGACCAGTTGCCCCTATTCCGCCCGGCGTGATTACGGCGACCGGCTGGCCGGGGGACGGCACGGCTGGCCGCTCAGCGTGGTGGTCGACGAGTTCACCCCGCAGGCCCTGGAGACCGCGCTGCGCGAAGGCCCGTACGGACGCTGCGTGTACGCCTGCGACAACGACGTGGTCGACCACCAGGTGGTGGCCATGGAGTTCGGCTCGGGAGCCACCGCCACCTTCACCATGACCGCCTTCACCGAACAGGCGGACCGCCAGACCCGCATCTTCGGCACGCGCGGCGAGCTGCGAGGGGACGGCGCACGGCTCCGCGTCTACGACTTCCTGACCCGTACCGAGGAGGCCGTCGGCCTCGGTACGGAAGGCGCGATGGACGCCGCCGGGGGCCACGGGGGCGGGGACACGGGCCTGATGGACGCGTTCGTCGACGCCGTCGCCACCGGCGACCCCGGACTGGTGAAATCCGGGCCCCGCGAATCCCTCGCCAGCCATCTGACAGTGCTGGCCGCCGAGCGCGCCCGGCGGGACAACACCGTGGAGACCGTCGGTCCGGCCGCGGGGTGGTCCCCACCGATGCCGCCTGCTCCTACGTGCTGAGGTCCGGCGCCACCACCACCGCGATCGCCGCGCGGGCCGCCGACACCGGTCCGGGGAAGCGGAGCCGGCGAGGCGTCGCTCAGGCCGTGCGGTTCAGGTCCTCGCGGCGGACCTGGTGCGCGAAGGGCAGGCCGGCGGCGTAGCGTGCGATCTCCTCGATCGCGGAGCCGGCCATCCGGTGGAGTTCGTTGCCGAGGGAGCCGGCGATGTGCGGCGTGAGCAGCACGTTGGGCAGGTCGTAGAGGGGGGAGTCGGCCGGCAGGATCTCCGGATCGGTGACGTCGATGACCGCGTGCAGCCGGCCGGAGGCCAACTCGTCGGTGACCGCGGCCCCGTCGACCAGCGAGCCGCGCGCCGTGTTGATCAGCGTGGCGCCGTCGCGCATCAGCGCGAGGCGCCGGCGGTCGATCATCGCCCGCGTCTCGGGCAGCGCCGGTGCGTGCAGGCTGACCACGTCGGAGATCCGGCAGAGTTCGTCGAGACCGACCCTGCGGGCGGCGAGAGTTGCGGACTGATCCTCACTCAGATATGGGTCATAAACGACGAGTTCGAGATCGTGGGGCGCAGCAGTTCGATCACCCGGCGTCCGATCCGGGAGGCCCCGACGATGCCCACGATCCGGCGGTAGTTGCCCGCGTGCCCGTACCGCTGATGCCAGTCGTGGTGACGGCCGCGGACGCTGCGGTACTCCTCGCGCAGCTGCATCACGCACTTGTTGGCGAGGAGGACCATGGCGACGGTGTACTCGGCCACGGGTACGGAGTTGGCCGGCGCGGCGGAGGAGACGGTGATGCCGCGGTCCCAACAGGCTTCGGTGACCAAGTGTTTGACGGAACCGGCAGCGTGCACGACGGCTTTGAGGCGGGGCGCGGCCGCGAGCGCGCGAGCGTCCACGGCCGGTGCTCCCCAGAAGGTGAGCAGCACCTCGGCCTGCGCCAGCGCCGCCGCCGCCTCGGGTCGGGCGAAGTCGTCGGCGACGAGCTCCATGTCGAGTTCGGCGACCTCGTGGAGCCGACGGATGCTCGCGTCGTCCAGCAGGCGGGGAAGAAGCTCGGGGTCCATCGCGAGCAGGGCTCGCGGGCGACGCACAGGCATCTGGGGCTCCTTGCGGCTGGGTGAAGCCGCGCTGACCCTATGAAGCCAGCTTACGATCGTCAAGATCCATCAACCATAAAGCTCCATTCCTTCAAAAGGATCGAATGTGTGGACCGGGCTCCGGAAATCCTGGAAGAGCCGCCACCGAACCGTTCCGGCCGACCACTGCGCGCCCTGACGGTTGGCCCGGACGACCCGGAAGCGGATCACCATCGAGGCGTTGCGGGGCGGGCACGGCCGGGTGAACCCGCTTTCCCGGCGGAGCCCTCCGGCTAGCCTGAGTTGATGCTGGAACGAGGCTGCCGATCTCTCCACGGACGTTCGGGCCACTCCCGGGACGAGGCGCGCCCCGGTGAGAGGTGAGCGCACCGTCGTGTTCCTCACGATGTCGCGGGCGGCGTATCAATCGGTACGCGGGCGGTTGACGCAGGTGCGTGAGCAGTGGCATCGAGAAGGCCCGCTTTCGAGGTGGGCAGCCTGCCGGGCACGCCGTGGCGGATCGCGGTCACGCACCAGCAACTGCGCCGCCGAGGCTCCGTGCGGCATGAGCCTTCGGGGGTTGGGCATACCCATGACCCTCGAGGGGCATGCGCCGCAGAGCCGTGGCCCGTCTGCCGTCCGGATCCGTGCCCGTGGCCGGCTGCTCAAGAGCCGGTGACGGGGGTTTACCGATCCGCTGTGCAGCTCGGTCGGGAAGAGCGCCGGCCGAAGTGTCCGGTTGCCATGCGGGCCGGACGGCAGCACGTGGTGCCCTTGATACGGGCCCTTCGTACGGAGGAGCGCCGGCCGCGCGATGGCGGGGGGTGCCACCGCGCGGCTCGGACTCGCTCGGGAAGCCGCGCCGCTCACCGCCGCGGACTCCCGTGATGACGCTTATGGCCAGTCTCCGTCGGCCCAAACGGTCGAAGCGCACTTTTTCTCGGAGCGAGCCGCCGGTCCCACAGGCAGGGGGGTGAAGCCTCGGGCCCCTGGGCAGGTGCGCCGACGACGGAGGTTCCTCCGCGCCCGGAGCCACTGGCGCGCAGGGGCCACGGTTTCGATCGAAGGAGTTGTTCCGCATGACGGAGAACGTGTGGGCCTACCGCGCCGGCGTCGACTACCTGGCCGCCGACCTGACCGGTTACGGGGTCGAGGCGCTCGACGGCAGCATCGGCAAGGTCGACAAGCACTCCGATGACGTCACGGACGCCTATCTGGTCGTCGACACCGGCGTGTGGATCCTCGGCAAGGAGGTCCTGCTTCCGGCCGGTCTGGTGACCCGCGTCGACCACGCGGCGGAAAAGATCTACGTGGACCGCACGAAGGACCAGGTCAAGGCCGCTCCGGAGTTCCATCGGGACGAGCACCTCGGGAACGCGGACCACCGCGAGGCCCTGAGCACGCACTACCTCTCCGGCATGCCGTTCGGAGTCCCGCCCGCCTGACCGGTCGCCCGGCGCGGTCTCGTATCGCAGCGCACGTTTGCGGGCCGCGATCCGGGTCAGACGCGCAGAGCAAGGCAGTTCCCGTACCCCCAGGGAGTGATCCGCTGTGTCGCAGGAAGAAAAGGGTAAGGCCAAGGCCGAGCAGGCCAAGGGCAAGCTCAAGGAGACCGCCGGCCGCCTGGTGGGTAACGAGCGGCTGACGGCTGAAGGCCGTACCGAAGCCGCGACGGGCGATGCCCGCCAGGCCAAGGAGAAGATCAAGGACGTCTTCAAGCGGTGACCTGACCGCACCGCGGAGTGTGCCTCGGTCCCGGCCCCCTGAGGGGTCCGGGAC